>MAAU01000011.1:0-10690 GCA_002162825.1 Gammaproteobacteria bacterium 54_18_T64 | reverse complement strand
TTGGGGGGGGGGGAGCAGAAAGCGCTAATGACTACAAAAATGACAATAAAAAGCTCCACCCCCATGTATAGACAACGAGGCGGAGCTTTTTAGGGCTTTACCTGGCCTTAGCCAATCATGCTATAGCCACCGCTGGCACTGAGTACCTGGCCGGTGATATAGCCAGCAACCTGCTGTGAAGATAAAAACACCACGGCATTGGCAACATCTTGCGGCTTGCCGATGCGCTTCAGTGGCAGGGTCTTGGCAATGGCGGCGAATTGATCCTCGGTAAACATCGCGTCCTTTTCCTTCCACATGCTATTTTCGCTGGTTTCATCCGTAGTTTCGGGAACGGTGACACCGGGGCAGACACAGTTACAGCGAATGTTGTAGCGACCGTTTTCCTTGGCGATGGTTTTCATAAAGCTGTTGGTGGCCGCTTTCAAGCCGCCGTAAACCGCTTCGCGGGGCTCGCCTTGGCGGCTGGCATCGGAGCTGATGGACACCATCGAGCCGCCGCCATTGGGTACCATGTGGGCCAGGGCAACCTTGGTGCAGTTCAATAAGCCGACGTAGTTAATGGCGATCAGCTTCTGCCATAGCTCGGGTGTAGTTTTGGTGAAGAACATCAGGTCGTCCCAGCCAACGTTGTTAACGATGGCTTCGGCGATACCGAAAGTGGCGGCAACGGTATCGAAGAGGTTTTCAACGCTGTCCAGATCGGTGATATCAGTTTTGATCACCTGAGCATCGGCGGCGCCGGCTTCTCGGGCCAGAGCGGCAACCTTCTCGCCAGCGTCAACGTCGAGGTCGGCAATGGTGACCTTGGCGCCTTCTTCGGCAAACTTAAGGGCAATGGCGCGGCCAATGTTGGAGGCGGCGCCGGTGACGATAACCGAGCGGTCTTTTAAATCGAGATCCATAATAAAAGCCTTATAAATTAATTTGTTAAAGTGAAATCTTAATGTTTATTTCACATATTTACGGAAGTCAGGCTTGCGCTTTTCGGCCAAGGCATTGACGCCTTCACGAGATTCTTCCGAGTCGTAATAGAGTCGCAGAGCTTCCAGGCCGAGGTTGGCGATGCCGCGAATGTTCTCGGTTGCCGCATTAAAGGAGCGCTTGCCAATAGAGATGGCGGTGGGGCTGCGCTGCTCAAGCTCGGCACACCAGGCATCGACTTCGGCGTCGAGTTGGTCATTGGGGACAACTTTGTTGACCAGACCCATTTCCTGAGCTTCAGCTGCCGTGTAGCGACGGCACATATACCAAATTTCCTTGGCTTTTTTGTCGCCGACAATTTGTGCCAGCAGAGCGGTGCCGAAGCCCGGATCAATGGAACCCATCTTCGGGCCAACTTGGCCAAACTGAGCGCCTTCACCGGCAATGGTGAGGTCGCAAATGGTTGCTAGTACGTTGCCGCCGCCAATGGCAAAACCCTGTACTTTGGCGATAACGGGTTTGGGCACATCGCGAATCACCGTGTGCAGGTCTTCGACGGGCAGGCCGATGGTGCCGCGACCATCGTACTGGCCATCGTGGGAAGACTGGTCACCACCGGTACAAAAAGCCTTGTCGCCAGAACCGGCGAGTACAATCACGCCGATGCTGTTATCCCAGCCGGCTTTTTGGAAGGCATGAATCAGTTCGTCGCAGGTGGTACCGCGAAAGGCGTTGTAAACCTCGGGGCGGTTGATGGTGATATAGGCTGTTGCGCCCTTAACTTTGTAGATAATATCTTGGTAATCCATGGTGACACTTGCCTCTACTTGGCGCTCTACGCCTTGGGTTGAAGGTGCTTGACCAAAGGCCTGGTACTGGCCACTAATCAGCGTTGTTGATTGTAACAATATATTGTAGGAAGGGTGCTATGGATGGCGAGCACGCTTCTGATTTTACTTGGCGTCACTCTGCTCTTAAGCCAGCCTGGCGCTAAGCGTGGCTCAAGTGAACTTGGGTGCGCGCTTTTCCACAAAAGCCTGTAAACCCTCGCTCACAGCATCACTGCGTAGCGCTGGTGTGGCCAGGTCCAGCTCCAGCATCAGGCCCTGTTCTAGGGGCATGTCGAGGCCGCGATCGGTCAATTGTTTCATTGCGGCGAGCCCGCTAGGGCTGCGTTGGCTGAGTTGCTGGCAATAGGCGAGGGCGCTATCGAACAGCTTGTCATCTTCAACCACATAGTTAACCAGGCCGAAGTCGAGGGCTTCGTCGGCTTTCAGCCAGCGTGCGCTCAGCATCAGCTCAAGGGCGCGACGGCGGCCAATCAAGCGTGGTAGGCGCTGGCTGCCACCCCAGCCGGGTATCAAGCCGAAGTGGGCGTGCTGGTCGCCGAGTTGGGCGCTTTTACCGGCAAAGACTACATCGGCGGCGAGTACCAGCTCCAGTCCGCCGGCCAGTGCCAGACCCTGTTGAGCGATAACGACGGGGAGGGGAGAGGTTTCCAGTTTGCGCAGGGTATCGAGCCCGGTTTCAAGGAAGCCTCGGGTGTCTTCATCGCTATCGCGAAAGCCGCTGACCTCTTCGAGGTCGGCCCCGGTGCAAAAGTTTTTGCCATTGGCGGCGATCAGCACGGCGCGAATGCTAGTGTCAATTTCGAATTGGTCCATCGCCTCATACAAGGCTTCGTGTAGCGCCATGGACAGGCAGTTAAATTGCTCGGGGCGATTTAAGGTGATGATGCCAACTCCGTTTTGTTGGCTGATTTCTATAACTGTCGACATAAGTATTCTCTTTTAAATAGCATTATAACTAACTGTTATTGCTGGGGGTTAGCTGGGTTTTCCGACGTAACTACGGGCGATTACCATCTTCATTATCTGTGCGGTGCCGTCGCCAATTTGCATGCCGAGCACGTCGCGTAGGCGCTGTTCAAAGGGCAGTTCATCGCTGTAGCCTCCGTGGCCGTGGGTTAGCAGACACTGCTGGGTAATATCGAAGGCCAGCTTGGGTGCCCACCACTTGGCCATCGCGGCTTCTTTGGTGTGGTCTTTGCCCTGGGCTTTTAACCACAGCGCTTTTAGACAGACCAGGCGGGCACCTTCTAGTTGGGTTTCGGCTTCAGCCAGAGGAAAGGTGACGCCTTGATTGACGGCGAGGACCTTACCGAAGGTTTTGCGCTCTTGAATATATAGCCAGGTTTCATCCAGGCATTTGCGGGCCAGGGCGAGGCATTGCAGGCCGATAAGGGCACGGCTGAAATCAAAACCCTGCATCACCTGGACAAAGCCCTTGCCCTCGTTACCGATGCGGTATTTCTCTTCGATCCGCACATCGTCAAAGAAGAGGGAGCCACGGCCGACGGATTTTTCGCCAATGTCGTTAAAGCGGGTGCGGGTAATACCCGGGGCGGTGAGATCGACCAGAAAGGCGGTGACGCCGTGGGCCTTTTCTTCAAGGGTGCCGGTGCGAGCAAACACTAGACAAAGGTCGGCTTGCTCTGCCATGGAGATGGAGGTTTTTTCACCGTTGAGTAGATAGAAGTTGCCTTCCTCGCTCGTTTGCCTTGTTGCTTTCAGGACGACGCCGGCGGCATCAGAGCCTCCGCGGGGCTCTGTTAGACCGATACAGGCAATAGCGTCGCCACTGCAGATACGGGGCATGATTTCCTCAACCACCTCGGGTTGGGCGTGGCTGAGAATACAGTTACCGACAAGGGATGCATTGATTGGTACGTAGGCGACATTCATATCACCCTCGGCAATGGCTTCGGTAATAAGGCCTGAGGTCAGCGCGTCGAGCCCGCTGCCGCCGTATTCCTCCGCTGCCTCCGGGGCGATAAAGCCGAGCTGCCCCATTTCTCTTATTAAGGGTCGGTTAAAGGCGCAGGATTTGTCGCCCGCTTTATATTCGGGGGCGAGTTTGTCGTTGGCAAAACGCCGGGCGCTATCGAGTAGTGACTGTTGAAAATCGGTGAGCCCGAAATCCATAGTATTGTCCTTGTGTGTTGGCTGGCTGGTGCTGTGGGTTAAGGTTATTGTTATGTGGCATCTTTCTTAGAGTGATCTATGATTTACATCATAAAAACCCGCCTTGACAAGTGTCAACAAGGGGGCGTTTCAGGTATATTGTTCATAATAATAATAATACGTACATCAACTCTCCTTGGTAAGGTTATATGGCAGAAAGTGACGAATTAAGTTCGGATATTCCCCTCAAGCTGTTTTTCCGCTTGTATCAGGCGATGAACCTTTCGCTCCGTAGGGCGGCTGAGGTGCTTAGCGAGTTTGATATGAGTGCTCAACAGTGGTCGATTCTCGATTCTCTGACGCGACCCGGTTATGAAAAGGGTATGACGGTTAACGGTTTGGTGGAATACCTGATGGTGAGCCGCCAGAGCCTCAACGGTGTGCTGCGGCGCATGGAGGAGTCGGGTTATATCGAGCGCGTGGTAAACCCCGATGATTTGCGCTCGCGACAAATTCGTCTTACTCCCTATGGCCGAGAAGTGTGTAAAAAGGTCGAGCCCAAGGTAAAAAAGTTTTACCACGACAGTCTTCGCCATATGTCAGAAGAGGAAAGGGTGAATAGTCTCAACCTGTTGAATCAAATCCTCGGCAATATGCGCAAGAAATAGTTGTTCCGTGTGCTGAGCTTTTCGTACCTACAGTCCCTGTCGCCAATCGCGCGGCCTCTTTACAACTGAGTACTATGCTAGACGATCACCAATGGATGAGCCGGGCCATGATATTGGCGCGGCGTGCTGAGGCCGCAGATGAAGTCCCCGTCGGTGCTTTACTTGTCATTGACGGGCAGGTGATAGGCGATGGCTGGAACTGCCCCATTGGCGAGTCCGATCCCACGGCGCACGCCGAGATTCAGGCTCTGAGAGCAGGGGCTTTGGCTTGCGAAAATTATCGTCTGCCGGGCTCAACCCTTTATGTCACCCTAGAGCCCTGCGTCATGTGCCTGGGGGCGATGATTCACGCCCGGGTTGATCGCCTCGTTTTTGCCGCCTACGAGCCGCGTGCCGGAGCGGTTGTCAGTCATATGCACTTACTCGATCAGCAGCACTTTAATCATCGTATTGAGTGGTTGGGTGGGATTCTGCAAGAGGAAAGTAGCGAGTTGCTGAAGAGCTTCTTTCGTCGCCGTCGTGCAAAATCATGATTAATAGTTTCGTTTTATAACGACAGCGGTAGGCTATTGGGTGCCAGTGTGGATGCTGAGGAAATCGGCAGTTGATGGGGGGCTATTTTTAGCTGGGCTTGTTCAATACGAGATTTCTCAATATCGTGCCAGCGTAGGATGGAGCGAAAATGGCGAATATTTTGTACGTATTGTACGGGCTCTCGGCCCCGGGCGAAGCCGTAGCGCAATGTACTGTAGTAACTCTTTTGTTGTAAGAGGGGTAGGTAGTTGCGGATATCTTGCCAGCGGTCGGGGTCGCCACCGTGCCGTTCGGTGAGTACCCTGGCATCTTCCAGGTGGCCGAGGCCGATATTATAGGCAGCGAGGGCTAGCCATGTGCGGTCGGGTTCGTGGATATCTTTGGGAAGGCGTTTACGCAGTTGTAATAAATATTCGGTGCCACCGCGCAGGCTCTGTTCGGGGTCAAGTCGGTTGCTGACACCCATTTCCTTTGCCGTATTGCGTGTCAGCATCATTAGGCCCCGCACTCCAGTGGGAGATTTGGCGCGGGGGTTCCAGTGAGACTCTTGGTAGGCGACGGCTGCCAGTAGCTGCCAATCGATCTGGTATTGCTCGGCTGTGGTGGTGAATAGGGTTTTATAGTTGGCAAGTCGGCTGTTGATGCGATGGCGGAAAAGTTGTGAGCCACCGACGCTAAAATTATCGGTGTGGCCGAAAAACCTATCCTGTAAATGCTGTAACTCGCCACTGGCGGTGTAGCTTTTTAGGAAGCGGTTGGCAGCTTGTAATAAGCTTTTATCGCCGTGGGCCGGGAAAGCCCAGGCTATGGCTTCCTCCGTTGATAGATCGAAGGCCTGGCGGGCGCGAGGATAGAGCCCGCGATTAACATCAAAAGCCGATGAGTCAACCACGGCGTAGTCAGCCTCACCATCGTGAATCATCTGCATTAAACCGAGCATTTCAACATCGTCAATGGCCTCCCATTGCAAGGCTGGATAAGTTGTTTGTTTCAGCTCCTTGAGGCGTGCTATGTGCGAACTGCCTGGCACGACAATCAGGCGCCCCCCTGCGATATCGTCTAAGGTTTTAGGCCGGCGTTGACCGAGTCGATAGACCAGGGTTTGACGAACGGAGTTGTAGGCCTGGCTGAAGCGAACGACCTGGAGTCGCTCTTTGCTCGCCGTTAGGCCGGCACTGGCAAAATTTCCCTTGGGCCCGCCAGTAGCAATGAGGATTGCGGCTAGGTCATCCATTACGGTAACTTCGAGCTTAACATTGAGCTGCTGCGCAAATTGCTTGGCCAAGAGGTATTCGAAGCCGTTGTCGCCCCTGGCATCCTGAAAATATACGGTTGGTCCAATCATGGAAATAACGCGCAGTACACCCCGGTCGAGTACCGACTCGAGTGTTGTCTTGGCGCGGCTGGTACTTAGGGTGAGACAAAGCGCCAGTAGTGCTGTTACCAGGCAAAGACGGTGGAGTGGGCGCTTCATGCGGAGTAAAACAAGATTCATTACAGCGTTAGTCTATATCCCTAAATAGGAAAACTTCTGAGGTTTCTATAATACTAGCAGTTGCAGCTGCTCTTTTCTCATGAGCCACTGGCTAGAGTGATCTAATCGATGTTGTCGATAATTTAGTTAAGGTAGGCTTGCATAGGGGTATGCAAGTACGCTGTCGGGATGGCTTGCCGGGTCTTGGAAAGTTGTAGTGGGTAGGCTTCTTTGGAAGTGAAAACAATATGACTATCAAGTCAAAAATAGTCATTGTATGTTGTCGGCTCGACACTTAGGCTGCCTGCTTGAATCTTTTTGCCATCATGAATTGCGGTGCTTGGCAGAATGACTAAGGGGCTCAATTTTTTCACTAAAAAGCCGATTTCAAACACAATACCATAGCTATTGATAGACCATTTTTGGAGGGCGGTATGGACTTTAATATCTCTGAAGAGCAAGCCATGATTCATGACTATGGCAAGAGCCTCAGTAAGACTTACGATCGTGCTTACTGGATGGAAAATGCCGCCATCCACCGTTTTCCCGAGGAGATGTATCAGCAGGTTGCCGACGATGGCTTTCTCGGCACCATGGTGCCCGAGGCCTTTGGTGGCGCTGGTTTGGGCATGCTGGAAATGCTGCTCTTTCAAGAGGGTATTGCCAACGAGGGTATACCGCTGCTAAGCCTGGTGGTCGGTGCCTGTATGACCATGTCGGTACTGGCCGAACACGGTAGCGATAGCCAGCGCAATAACTATTTACCCGCTGCCTGTAAGGGTGATATCCGTTTTTGCTTTGCCATTACCGAGGCCAATGCCGGCACCAATACCATTAATATTGGCACCCTTGCTAAGGCGACAAAGGAAGGCGGTTTTAAGCTTAGCGGTAATAAAACCTTTATTACCGATGCGGCGGAGTCCGACTATGCCTTGGTGGTAGCGCGTACCACCCCCTTGAGTGAAACCAAGCGTAAGACCGACGGCTTCACCCTGTTTATTGTGCCCACCAAGGCCAAGGGCGTAGAAATGCAGCCCATTTCCGTAAGCATTGCTCTGCCGGAATTACAGTATCAGGTGTTTTTTGACGACGTTGAACTGGGGCCGGAGAATGTTCTAGGGGAAGTCGGCAAAGGCTTTAACATCCTTTTTGATTCCCTCAACCCAGAACGCATACTCGGTGGTGCTATTTGCACCGGTATCGGCCGCTTTGCCATGGACAAAGCTGTCGCCTATGCTAATGATCGGGTGGTTTTTAATGGCCCCATCGGTGCCTACCAGGCTTTGCAACATCCACTGGCGATAGCAAAAACTGAAATTGAAATGGCATCATTAATGGCGCGTAAGGCGGCCTGGCTGTTCGACAAAGGTGAGCCCTGTGGTGCCGAGGCGAATATGGCCAAGTTGGCGGCTTCCGAGGCGGGCATCAAAGCAGTGGACGCTTCTTTACAGTGCTTTGGTGGCAATGGCTTTACCAAGGAATACGGGATTTTTGACCTCTACCCGCTGGTGCGCTTGACGAAAACGGCGCCGATTAATAATGAAATGATCCACAATTATATTGCTGAACACGTGATGGGCTTACCGCGTTCCTACTGATTTTTGCGAAGAGTACCTCAAACTAAGCCACCAACTGAGCGGAGTGTAGACGATGGATTTTTCCCTTTCCGAAGAACAGCAGATGATTTATGGCTATGGTGCTAATTTAGCGAAAACCTTTGATCGCAAGCATTGGCTGGAATACGCCGACAAGGCACGCTTTCCCACCGATATGTATCAGCAGGTTGCCCAAGATGGATTTGTCGGCGTCATGGTACCGGAAGCTTACGGCGGTTCCGGTCTTGGCATGATGGAAATGGGACTCTTAAACGAGGGGCTTTCCGAGCAGGGCATCCCGCTACTCAGTTTGGTGATTGGCGCGACCATGGGGCTGAGCCTGATTTCCAGCTTCGGTACCGAGGAGCAAAAACAGCACTACCTACCCGATGCCTGTAGCGGTAAGACCCGCTTTTGCTTCGCCATCACCGAGCCGAATGCCGGCACCAATACCATTAAAACCAATACCATGGCTAAGGCGACTAGCGATGGCCGCTTTAAAATCAACGGCGCTAAGACCTTTATTACCGATGCCGCTGAGTCCGACTACATGCTAGTGGTAACGCGTACCACGCCCCACACCGAGGTTGAACGCAGCACGGATGGTTTCACCCTGTTCATTGTGCCCACCAAGGCCAAGGGTGTGGAGATGCAGCCGATTCCGGTCAGTATTAAAATACCGGAAGTGCAGTATCAAGTGTTTTTTGATGATGTGGATGTCGGACCCGAACATGTTCTTGGTGAAGTTGGCAAGGGCTTCCGTGTACTCTTCGATGCACTCAACCCCGAACGTATTTTAGTGGGTTTTATTTGTGCCGGGCTGGGCCGTTATGCCATGGATAGAGCCGTCGAATACGCCAATGAGCGGGTGGTGTTTAATGGCCCCATTGGCGCTTACCAGGCGCTGCAACACCCACTGGCAAAGGCGAAAACCGAAATCGAGTTGGCCAGTTTAATGGCGAAAAAAGCCGCTTGGCTATTTGACAAGGGTGAGTCCTGTGGTGGTGAATCCAATATGGCCAAGTTTGCCGCCGCTGAGGCGGCCTGCAACGCCATCGATGCCTCCCTACAATGCTTTGGTGGCAATGGCTTTACCGCGGAATACGGCATATTTGATCTATACCCCCTGGCTCGGCTGTTAAAAACCATTCCCCTCAATAACGAAATGGTACTTAACTACGTCGCTGAATATGTCCTGGGTTTACCGCGCAGTTATTGATATTAGCGGTTTGATTAGACCGTTTAAATTACTTGTTTTTTAATAAGCAGTTCTGTTTCTGGAGATTTGAGCAATGGATTTTAATTTATCCGACGAACATAAAATGATTTTAGAGTATGGCGATAGCTTGGCTAAAACCTACGATCGCAAATACTGGATGGAGTGCGCCGAGCGCAATGGCTTCCCCGCAGAAATGTATCAGCAATCGGCACAGGATGGCTTTGTCGGAACCATGGTGCCAGAGGCTTATGGTGGTGCGGGTTTGGGCTTGCTCGAAATGGAGCTATTTATGGAAGGCCTGTCTAACAACGGCATTCCACTACTGACCTATGTTATCGGTTCGGTGATGTCTTTGGGCCCCATTGGTGACCACGGAACAGAGGAGCAGAAGCAGCGCTACCTGCCCGATGCCTGTGCCGGTAAAACCCGTTTCTGTTTTGCCATTACAGAGGCCGATGCGGGCACTAACACCATGCAGGCCAAGACCTTTGCCACTAAAACGGCAGATGGTCGCTATAAGCTCAATGGTAATAAAACCTTTATTACGGATTTTGTTGAATCTGACTACGCACTCGTGGTCTCGCGTACCACCAGCCTCGCCGATGCCAACAAGAAGACCGAGGGATTTACGCTGTTCATCGTCGATACCAAGGCCAAGGGCATTGAGGCCCAGCCGATTCCCGTCAGCGCCCCGATCCCGGAAATGCAGTATCAGGTGTTTTTCGATGATGTCGATCTCGGTCCGGAAGATGTGTTGGGCGAAGTGGACAAGGGTTTTGAAATTCTTTTTGAATGTCTCAACCCCGAGCGCATTATGGTCGGCGCCATTGGTGCGGGCCTTGGTCGCTTTGCCATGGATAAAGCCGTGGCATACGCCAATGACCGCGTGGTGTTTAACGGCCCCATCGGTGCTTATCAAGCCCTTCAGCATCCGCTCGCCAAGGCGAAAACCGAAATTGAAATGGCCTCGTTAATGACCCGCAAGGCGGCCTGGTTGTTCGACCGTGGCGAACACTGTGGTGCCGAATCAAATATGGCCAAATGTGCTGCAGCCGAGGCATCTATCCATGCCGTCGATGCCTCATTGCAATGCTTTGGCGGCAATGGTTTTACCAAGGAGTACGGCATCTTTGATATCTACCCCATGGTACGGCTGTTTAAAACGGCACCCTTGAATAATGAAATGGTGCTTAATTATATTGGCGAGCATGTGATGGGCTTACCACGTTCTTATTAAGCAAGGTTGGCAATAACCTTTTTATTCGTAGTACGCGACTAACCAAGAGATAAAGTTTTATGGATTTTTCCCTTAG
>MAAU01000067.1 GCA_002162825.1 Gammaproteobacteria bacterium 54_18_T64 | reverse complement strand
GTGAACAAGAGCCACTGGCTCGTGATCTTGGGAATTGGCCGCACGTACAGCGTGCGCATTACTGTCTATGGCAACAGTAATGGCGAAGTGAAGTCATGAACGACATCCGGTACAAACGACCGACAGTGCCCGCGCGTTTTATCGATTCCTCACACAAAACCGCCCAGAACAGCGAGCAACACCCACCTGGACAGCCACCCCAAATCACAAACAGGTTTCAGAAAAAATCCATCAAACACTAAAAAGTATATACACGGCCTCTCCCCTCTACCGAGGCCGCAAGGTGCGAAATACATGGCGCATAATATCGTTGGCCGAGTCAAAGGGCGCAGCCTGGCTCATATCGGCAATCTTCTCGTAGTTTTGCTGGATAAGCTCCGGGCTGGGAATCTCGCCACCGCCGAGTACCACGCCGGCACCCTCCACGATTTGCACCTTGGCATAGTATCCGGCACCGGCTTCCACCACATCGCCCGAGACACTGTTTTCCTCGGCGCAAAACCAGGCGACGATGGGCGTGACAAATTCGGGCTTGACCAGGGGTTTAATTTTGTCCGACATGATTTCTTCGGTCATGCGCGTCAGTGCCATCGGTGCCAGGGTATTGATGTTGATGTTGAATTTGCGACCCTCGTGCTTGAGGGCATTCATCAGCCCAAAGACACCCATTTTTGCCGCCGCGTAATTGCCCTGACCAAAGTTACCAAACAGTCCCGCCGACGAGGTGGTCATCACAATGCGCCCGTAATTGGCCTCTTTCATATGGGGCCAGGCGGCTAGGGTGCAATAGGCCGAGCCGGACAGGTGTACGTCTACCACCGCATCAAAGTCCTCCGGCTGTAATTTGGCAAAGGATTTATCGCGCAAATTACCGGCGTTATTAATTAATATATCAATGCGGCCATAATTATCGATGGCAGTTTGAATGATTTTTGCGGCACCCTCGGGCGTGGCGACCGAATCGGCATTGGCCACCGCCTCGCCGCCCGCCGCTATAATTTCGGCAACGACTTTCTCACCCGCCGAGGTCGAGGCCCCACTGCCGTCGATGGCGCCACCCAAATCGTTAACCACCACCTTGGCACCGCGCGATGCCAAAAACAGGGCATGGCTGCGACCCAGGCCTGAGCCCGCACCGGTTACCACCGCGACGCGATTGTCATATCGAATAGTCATGCTTTATTTCCCTTTAATTATTTTATTTATAGTTTTTAGTCAATAATTTTAAGGCTAAGTACAGGGCAGTCCGCTCAGCCACAGCAGGTCTCATCATAACCAGACGACAGACATTTGGCACCACTCAATGTTACTATCGAAAGGTTAGAGCAGCGCCACAGCGCCAACGATAAATATAAAAAGGTAGCCCATGTCACCGCAAGCTAAAAAGGATACATCCGAGCAGGCAGAGTTTCGCCGCTACTGCCGCAACTGGTTGAGCCAACACGATGCCGGTAGCCCCACGGTGAGACTGCCCCAGTCCGCCATTGAAATCATGCACGGCGAACAGCTCGACTACCTGCGAAAATGGCAGGGCGAGGCCTACGCGGCCGGTTTAATTGGCTGCGACTACCCCGTCGCCGAGGGCGGTGGTGGCCGCAAAAACTGCCAGTTAGTCGCCAATCAGGAGATGGCGCGCGCCGGCAAGCCCTTCTTACCGAATATTCTCGGCCTCGGCATGGCCGCACCAACCCTGCACTTTCACGCACAGTCCGCCCTAAAAGAGCGTTTATTACCCGGCTTATTTTCCTGTGAGGATATTTGGTGCCAGGGTTTTAGTGAGCCCGGTGCCGGCTCAGACCTGGCCAACGTGCAAACCTTTGCCGAGCGCAGGGGGGATAAATGGGTGATTAATGGGCACAAGGTCTGGACCTCCCTGGCCCACTTTGCCGACTGGATGATACTGCTGCTGCGCACCGACAAGTCGAGCAAATACGACGGCCTGTCCTATTTTGTGGTGCCGATTAAAGCCGCACTGGGCGAGGGCGTCACCGTGCGGCCCCTAATTAAAATCACCGGTGAAACCGGCTTTAACGAAGTGTTTTTTGACAATCTGGAAATTAGCGACGACTACCGCCTCGACGAGGTCGGCAAGGGCTGGCAAGTTGCCCAGACGACCCTGCTCCACGAGCGCGGCGCCGGGCCCATGGTCACGCCCTCCAGTGGTCGCGGTAGTGGCAGTGGTAAAACCCGTGCCGTAGGCGATGCCTATGGCCTCATTGATCTCGCCAAACATTCGAGCCGTGATGGCCAGAGTGCCGCCGATGACCCCCTGCTGCGCGATGAGATCATGAAAATGATTATTCGCCAGGAGGGCTCCAAGCAGGGCGCGCGCCGCGCCAAGGTGGAGGGTCTTTGTGAGCACCCGATGCGCATCCCCCTGCAGGCTAAGCTGGTGATGTCGGAAATTCGCCAGGACAGCGCCGCCGTCGCCATCGACATACTCGGCGCCCACAGCAGCCTCTCTATTGGCGATGATAATGCTCCCGCCGGTGGTGAATGGCCGCTGGCCTATATGAATTCCTACGGCATCACCATCGCCGCCGGCGCCAGTGAAATTCAGCGCAATATACTCGGTGAACGAGTACTCGGCATGGCCAAATCTAAATGAAAAAAATAATTAAAACTTATTGAAAAAGAAGATGAATAATGACTCAAGCCAATAACTTTGCCTTTGGCGAAGACGAAAAAATGCTGCGCGATACGGCGCGCAAATTTCTACAGGATAATTTACCCACCGACAAACTCCACCAACTGGTGGCCAGCGACCCCGACCCCTACCGCGAGTCACTTTGTCTCTGGGATCAGGACCTTTGGCGGCAGATTGTCGAACTGGGCTGGACCACCGTGATCGTACCCGAGGCCGACGGCGGCATGGGCATGAGCCTGGTGGCTCTCTGTGCTCTGATGGAAGAAACGGGCCGCGTCGCCCTGCCCTCGCCCTTTATGGCCACCGCCAATGCCAGCCTGGTACTGCGTGAATGCCAGACATCCAGCGCAAGTCATTTACTCGGTGCAATCGCCGCTGGTAGGACAGCCACGCTGGCCAATACGCCGCAAAACGGCTCGTGGCGCAGTGGCGATTGTGACGTCGAGCTGGTCGATGGTGTGCTCAGGGGCGCGGCATACTTTGCACAGGATGCCCGCAAGGTCGAGACCCTGATTGTGCAAGCCAACACCGCTGAGGGCTCTGCTCTCTATGCCGTGCCTGTCGGTAGTGCCGGGCTCGACATCGTCGCCGATGCCATCATCGACCTGACCCGCGACCAGGCTCATATTCACTTCAACAATGTCCCGGTGGGCGCAGCGCAATTATTGTGCACCGAGGCCAGCCGGGTACTTGAGCGCGCCGAGCCCGCCATTCTCACCCTGCTGGCCGCCGACATGTGCGGGGCCGGCGAATGGCAACTGCAGACCACGGTCGAATACATGAAGGTCAGGGAACAATTCGGCCACCCCCTGGGGTATTTCCAGGCTCTCAAGCACCCCCTGGTCAACTTAATGATTATGATCGACCAGGCCAAATCCCTGGTTTACAACGCCGCCAGCGCCATCGACAGCGAGCCGGAAAATGCCGCGAAATTCGCCCGCATGGCCAAGGCCTCGGCCTCGGAGATGGCCGCCTTCGCGTCCAGTCGCTCGATTCAGTTTCACGGCGGTATCGGCTTTACCTGGGAGTGTTTTGTCCACTTGTACAGCAAGCGCCAAAAGCACAATCAGGTCATGTACGGCGACGCAAAATACCAACGCAGGAAACTGGCGGACTTGTTGATGGGGCCAATTGCAGCGTAAAACCGGCCTCGCAATTATTCTTTGAAGTGCTCATTCATTGACAGTAGAGGAAACAGGCGCACGGAGAGCGCATCGACAAGGGGCTTACTTCATCAGGGGAATTTCAGCCGCCAGTTTCAAGCGATTGACCGCGTTAATTCTATTTTCAACCTGGAAAACGCGAAACACCTTGGCCGGTTGTACCACCTTGCGAAACTTTTTGGCATAACTCATCTTCAGCTTGACGCGTTTTTGCTCGAATTTTAGTACCTGATCGGTGAGTTCGGTGGCTTTTTCGTCACTCATGCTGTTGTAGTTTTTGGCAAAATCTTTAATCAGCATCAAGCCACCATCACCAATCTTCTGAACTTCGGCGCGGTACTGACGGTACAGGGGCCAAAAGGCCTCGGCTTCGGCGGCGGTGAAGGATACGTTATTGGCAACGACGGCGGTGCGTTGTGTACCTGCAACCTCGCGCACCAGGGCAATTTGTGCTTCAACAGCAGCGAGGTTCTGATCTGTTAGGCTTTCCGCCTGTACCGACAAAACGGCGCTAAGGGTGACTAATAAACAGAGTAGTTTTTTCACGATGGTCCAATTCCTTATAGGAGGGTGTTCATGGGTTTTGAGGTTTATAGATGACGAGCGGCGATCTCCGTGAGCCCGGAGCCAAGTCTACACTGTGAGTTAGCAGGCGCCTAACACCAGCGTATCGATCGCCCGCCAATGGGCCTGCCGTTTCACGGCGCCCGACAAGACGAAGACGCCGTGAAAGTAAAATAATGCTTCCACCGCGTTGCACTTGGCGGCCAAGTACTGGAAAATCGCCGCCGACATATTAGTGAAATATTCTTCTATCCGAACAACGAGGTTGGCATGTTATACGCGCAAATAACGGGATGGGGCCGCTTCCTGCCACCGGCAGTCTTAAGCAATGACGACATTGCCACGGTGGTCGAAACTTCCAGTGAGTGGATCAGCTCCCGCACCGGCATCGAATCCCGGCGTATCAGCCATGTAATGAATGTCGACCTGGCCCACGTTGCCGCCGAGCGCGCCCTGGCCTGTGCCGGCATTAGCGCCCTCGATGTCGACCTCATCGCCTACGCCACCACCACTCCCGATGAAATCATCCCCAATACCGCCTCGATGTTGCAGGGCAAACTCGGCGCTAGCAACGCCGCCTGTTTCGATCTCAACGCCGCCTGTACCGCCTTTCTCTACAGCTTCAATATGGTCTCGGACATGATCCGCGCCGGCTCCATCAAGACCGCACTGGTGGTGGGCTCCGAGCGCCTCAGCTCGCTGATGGACTGGGCCAATAAGCGCGACTCCGCCGTGCTCTTTGGCGATGGTGCCGGGGCCATTGTGCTGCAGGCATCGGAGCAGAAAAGTGGCTTTTTTCAGGGCAAATTGGGTTGCGTACAGGACACGCGCGAATTGCTCGCGATGCCCGACTTCGGCATGCACGCGGTCTCTCAACATCGCCCCTTAGAAGTATCCCTGGATTTTTCCGGGCGCGAAATCTTTCGCAATGCCGTCAACGGCATGGCCTCCGCCTGCAATGACGTACTGCAAAACTCTGGGCTCGGGCTCGACGATATCGACCTGGTCATACCCCACCAGGCCAACGCCCGCATTATCGAGGCCCTGGCCAAGCGTCTTGAAATCCCCATGGAAAAAGTCGTGGTCACGCTCGGCAACTACGCCAACACCTCAACCGCGAGTATTCCCATCGCCCTCTGCGAGGCTCTCGAAGAGGGCCGCGTTAAGCCCGGCATGACCATTTTGATCGTCGCCTTCGGTGCCGGTTTAACCTGGGGGGCATCGCTGTTTACCTGGGCCGATAGAGTGACGCCTCTGGGTGAGAGCGACGTGGCTCTGCCCACGACAGATAAATCGGGCCTGGACTTAATTCTCGAGGCCATTGAGCTGCGAGCACAGGCGCCAAAGCAGATCGCGACGGCTTAAAAACACCTTCTAGCGGCTCTCGCGAACTGCTAACATCCAGCCCCCATTTCAGTCACTCTACGGGCCCAGCCACTGGGCCCGTGGCAGATAATCAGGTTCGTCCATGTCCGAGCAGGCTCCAGCACCCACCCCCACACAGCAGCCCGCTTTCATCCATCTACACCTGCACAGTGAATACTCCATTGCCGATAGCACCATTGGCATCAAGCCCCTAATCGGCAAACTTGGCGAATTCAACATGCCCGCCGTTGCGGTTGCCGACATTTGCAATTTCTTTGCCCTGGTGAAGTTCTACAAGGCCGCTCAGGGCGCGGGCATCAAACCAATCTGCGGCAGTGACCTGACCATTGCCGGGGACAAACCCGACGACCCCCAGTACCAGGTCACTCTGCTGGTACAAAACGACCTTGGCTACCAAAACCTCACGCAGTTAATTTCCCGCGCCTACCTCGAGGGTCAGGTGCACGGCCTGCCGCGCATTCGCCGCAGCTGGTTGCAAGAACTTGGCGACGGTTTGATTGCCCTGTGCGGTCATAAAAGTGATATTGGTGCCGCCCTTGCAGGTGGGCGTGACAAGATGGCGCCGAGTCTGCTCAGGGAGTGGATGGCGGATTTCCCCGAGCGCTTTTATCTCGAGCTGGTGCGCTGCCAGCGCCCCGGTGAAGAGGACTTTGTACATAGCGCTGTGGAGCTGGCACAAAACTTCGACTGCCCTGTCGTCGCCAGTAATGACGTGCGCTTTCTCAGTCAAGATCAATTCGAAGCCCACGAGGCCAGGGTCTGCATTGTCGAGGGCCGCACCCTCGACGACCCGCGTCGCGAGCGCCGTTACAGCGACCAGCAATATCTAAAGTCTGTGGAGCAAATGCAGGCGCTGTTTGCCGATATTCCCGAGGCCCTGAGCAATACCGTCGAAATCGCCAAGCGCTGTAACCTAAGCCTGACACTTGGCAAGCCGCAACTACCGGAATACCCCATCCCCGAGGGCATGACCACCGAGTCTTTCTTTCGCCAGCTCTCCGAGGAGGGACTGGCCAAGCGCCTGGAGAGCATTACCCTCAACCCGGCGACCGATCAAAGCCTGGAGGACTACAAGCAGCGCCTCGACTTTGAACTCAACATCATCAACCAGATGGGCTTCCCCGGCTATTTTCTCATCGTCATGGACTTTATCCGCTGGGCCAAGGAGCAGGATATTCCGGTCGGCCCCGGTCGGGGTTCCGGCGCCGGTTCACTGGTTGCCTACGCCCTGGAGATTACCGACCTCGACCCCCTCGAATACGACCTACTGTTTGAGCGCTTTCTCAACCCCGAGCGGGTCTCCATGCCCGATTTCGATATCGACTTCTGCATGGACAATCGCGACCGAGTGATCGCCTATGTCGCCGAGCGCTATGGCCGCCAGGCCGTGTCGCAAATCATCACCTTCGGCACCATGGCGGCAAAGGCGGTGGTGCGCGATGTCGCCCGCGCCCAGGGCAAGTCCTACGGCCTCGCCGATAGACTGTCGAAAATGATCCCCTTTGAAATCGGCATCACCCTGCAAAAAGCCTTTGACCAGGAGGAGATACTGCGGGACTTTCTCGAACAGGACGAGGAGGCCCAGGAAATATGGGAGATGGCCCTGCAGCTCGAGGGCCTGACGCGCAATGTCGGCAAACACGCCGGTGGTGTGGTCATCGCCCCCACCCAGCTCACGGATTTTTCCGCCCTGTACTGCGATGAGGCCGGAGAGGGACTGGTCACCCAGTACGACAAAGATGACGTCGAGGACGTTGGCCTGGTGAAGTTTGACTTCCTCGGCCTGCGCACCCTGACCATTATCGACTGGGCCCTGGACAACGCCAACGCCCAGAATGAAAGGGACGGCAAGGCGCCGGTGGTAATAGAAGACATTCCCCTCGACGACCCCGGTAGCTATCGACTCTTACAGCGCGCCGAAACCACGGCGGTATTTCAGCTCGAGTCACGGGGCATGAAGGACTTGATCAAGCGCCAGCTGCCGAGCCGCTTTGAAGACATCATCGCCCTGGTAGCCCTGTTCCGACCCGGGCCACTGCAATCGGGCATGGTCGACGATTTCATCAACCGTAAACACGGCCGTCAGGAAGTAGCCTACCCTCACGCCAAGTACCAGCACCCCGATTTAAAGCCGGTACTCGAACCGACCTACGGCATCATCCTCTACCAGGAACAGGTAATGCAGATTGCCCAGGTGCTCGGTGGTTATTCCCTCGGTGAAGCCGACATGCTGCGCCGCGCCATGGGTAAGAAAAAGGCCGAGGAAATGGCCCGCCAACGTCAGCTCTTTGTCGAAGGTGCGGCCAAAAATAATGTCAGCAATGAGCTGGCGGAAAACATTTTCGACCTGATGGAAAAGTTTGCCGGTTACGGCTTTAACAAATCGCACTCCGCCGCCTATGCCCTGCTCGCCTATCAAACCGCCTGGCTAAAGGTGCACTACCCCGCCGCCTTTATGGCCGCCGTGCTGTCGGCCGATATGCAAAACACCGACAAGGTGGTGACCCTCATCGACGAGTGTCGAGCCATGGAGCTGACCGTCACCCCACCCAACGTCAACATCGGGCAATTCCAGTTTTCGGTCGCCCTTGATGGCGCCGTGGTCTACGGCCTCGGCGCCATCAAGGGCCTCGGCGAGGGCCCGGTGGCCAGTATTCTCGAAGCCCGCAGTGGTGGCCCCTTTAAAGACCTGTTCGACTTCTGTACTCGCATCGACGCACGCAAGGTTAACAAGCGCGCCCTCGAAGCACTGATTCGCTCCGGCGCTCTGGACAGTATCGGCCCCAACGATGACCCCAGTTACAGTCGTGCAGTCATGCTGGCGGCCATGGAAGAGGCCGTAAAGCTGGCCGACCAACACAGTAAAAATACCGCCAGCGGTATGAGCGACCTATTCGGTGCCACCCCCGCCGAAAGCGCCCCGGAGATCGGCTACTCAGCCTTTACTCAGGTGCGCCGTTTCCGGCTGCGCGATCGCCTCCAGGGCGAATGGGACACCCTCGGCCTCTACCTCACCGGCCACCCCATCGAGGAGTACACGGAGGAGTTGAGCAACTTTATTAGCTGCCGCCTCAAGGCCCTGCAACCCTCAAAATCCGTACAGGTGGTTGCCGGACTGGTGCTCGACATTCGCACCATCAAAACCAGCCGTGGCGTGATGGGGGTGATGAGCATCGATGATGACAGCGCCCGCATCGACATCACCATTTTCTCCGAGCAGTACAACGAGTGCCGCGATAAAATCAGCAAGGGCAGTATGGTCGTGGTCAACGGCGTACTCAGCGAGGACGAATACAGCGGCGGTCTAAAAATGCGCGCCCAGCAGGTGAGAACCCTGTTCGAGGCACGTCACAACCTACTCCAGGGCCTGGCCATCGACCTCTCGAGCAACGGTGCCAACCTGGCCACCGTCGACATGCTTGAAAAGCTACTCAGCCCCTACAAAAATGGCCAGTGCAGGATCAAAGTAAAATATCGCAGCCATCATGCCGAGGGGGAGTTCACCCTCGCCGATGAGTGGGCGGTGCAGGCCGAAGACGAACTACTGCACCAACTGCGGGATAATTTTGGCGCTGGCAATTTGCGACTGCAATATTAAAGCGAGTGCAAAGCATAATTTGCGCTAAAAATGTCGGCTCACTGTTTCGATTGAATAAAGTATCTGTATAATTTGGCCCTTTCTCTCGATGGCCACTGCGCGTAATAAAGCAACTGGAATTAAAGTAACTATGAATCTTGACTACCTGGACTTTGAACAGCCCATTGCCGAACTCGAGGCTAAAATTGAAGAGCTGCAATTGGTCGGCAACGACAACGAACTGAATATTGCCGACGAAATCAAAAAATTACGCGGTAAGTCACTGAAGCTCACCGAAAACATTTTTTCCGGCCTCTCCTCCTGGCAGACCGTCCAGGTCGCCCGCCACCCGCTGCGTCCCTACACCAAGGACTACATCCCCAGGCTCTTTACCGAATTTGATGAATTGCACGGCGACCGTCACTTTGGTGATGACAAGGCCATTATCGGCGGCGTCGCCCGACTCGACGGCAAGCCAGTGATGGTGATCGGCGAAGAAAAGGGCCGCGGTGTCAGCGAAAAGGTGGCGCGCAATTTCGGTATGCCCAAGCCCGAGGGCTACCGCAAGGCCCTGCGGCTAATGGAAATGGCCGAACGCTTTAAAATGCCCATTTTGACCCTCATCGACACCCCCGGTGCCTACCCCGGCATCGACTCGGAGGAGCGCGGTATTAGCGAGTCCATCGCCCAGAACCTGGCGGTGATGTCGCGTTTAAAAACCCCCATCATCGCCACGGTCATCGGCGAGGGCAGCTCCGGCGGCGCCATTGCCATTGGCGTCAGCGACTGGCTGAATATGCTGCAATACTCGACCTATTTCGTGATTTCACCGGAGGGCTGCGCCAATATCATCTGGAAAACCGCGGAAAAAGCCCCACTGGCCGCGGAGGCCATGGGTGTTACCTCGGGTGTACTGGAAGAACTGGGCATTGCCGATGAAACCATTCCCGAACCCCTCGGCGGCGCCCATCGCGATGTCGATGCCATGGCCGAAACGCTCAAGGGCCGTCTGATCGAGCAGCTCGATCGACTGCAGAGTGAGCCTCTCGACCAGCTCGTCAACAAACGTTTTGAGCGACTAATGTCCTACGGCAAGAGTTAAGCGCAAGAGCCCACGTCTCAACGTCATCGCGCCAGCCGGCCCACCAAGCGGGCCGGCGGATACGCCCACCACCATCCGAGCCCAGCTAAGCCCAGGGCAGCACCACCCCACTAGCCGCTCACCGCAGTGACAAGGCGAAGGGAGTGGCCAGCTTAATACGCCACTGCGCCTTGCCACGGTACTTGGCGGCATAGACCCAGCCCTCAATTTCCAGGCGCTTGCCGCGCCAGGTAGCGACAGTCGTTTTATCAAAGAGGTGCTGATTTTCCGGGTAAATCACCGCGACAAAGCCATCATCAAAATTAATCCACCAGGCCTTGGCAAAGCTCACCTTCTTCACCCTGCCCCGCACGCGTTGATAGCCACCTCGCTGTAGAGACCCAGTGCCGACAAACTGTGGCAGCGAAGCCCGCCACAGACCCTTGCCACGCTGCCTGGCACTTTGTTCAGCGGCGGCAAAACAGGCAGCCAGGCCGGTATTCGGTGGCAAAACCACATGCCAGCCCAGGCCCTGGCCCAATAACATCTCAGCAAGGCTTTGCCCCTCGACAAAGACATGTGCCAATTGCCGTCCGTAGGCATCCTCCGGCTCTCGACCTACATAGAGGCGCACGACCCTTGATTGGACACCCGCCCCTTGCAAGGCACCTTGCAGGGCCTGTTTAGCCTCCAATGCCAGAGACTCATCGGGCCGCCCCTTGCGCCCGCGCTCGGGTGTATTAACACCAATCAAGCGTATTTTGCGGCCATCCTTTAAGGTCAGCGTGTCCCCGTCATAGACATACTGGATGGCAACACGTTCACCGCGCCCCCGACCCAGGTCAGCGGCGCGACACTTGTCAGCTTGAGTAAGACTTGAAGTAAAAAGGAGAATAGAAGAAATCGAGGCGAAAAAAAATGCGCTGCGAGCGTTAACCCAGAGCGCATTCTTCATTGGCTTGTCAGCCAGCAGACTACATTTACTTCTTGCCGCTGCTGATACCGCCAAAACGTTGGTTGAAACGGTCGATGCGACCACCCGCGTCCGCTGTCTTCTGCTTGCCCGTGTAAAAGGGGTGGCACTGAGCACAGACGTCGAGGTGAATTTCGCTGGCCAGAGTGGAACCAACTTCAATTACATTACCGCAGCTGCAGGTTGCAGTCAGCTTGCCATAATTAGGATGTATTTCAGCTTTCATTTTACTTGCCTCATTGTTGCAGGGTTGTTGCACACCGCCACCAAAGCCGTCACCGAGCATAATTACCGAACATTGATAAACAATGTTGGGATTATGTAGGGCCACCTAGTCAGGCACCGCATGCATACTTGCAGGAGCGCGCATACTACCAGAAAAGCCGGGTGATTCAAGTATAAAGCCAAGGGATTCCAAGGACTTGATGGGATGACACTAGCAGGTAAACAATCTCCCCCCTGGCGATTGCACACGGTGCCACTTCTCCGGACAATAGCCTCGACAAAATGCCAGCCCCTGGTCCCGCTTCACTGCCAAAATAACCACCGAGTTAGCGCCCAAAAATGACAGATGCACTATTTTATCAAGTTGCCGTGCAGTCGCCATTGCGCCGGCTATTTGATTATCTGCCACCCCGGGAAGCCAGCGCTGTACTACAGCCCGGCGTGCGTGTCGCCGTGCCCTTCGGCAAGCGCGAGGTATGTGGCATTGTCGTAGCGCACACTTGCAGTAGCGACTATCCGATAAACAAGCTGAAGCCGATTGGCGCCGTACTCGACAGCACTTCTCTCTTGCCGCCGGTACTCTTCGACGTCCTGCTCTGGGCCGCTCGCTATTATCAACACCCCCTCGGTGATGTCCTGGCCAGCGCCCTGCCGACCACCTTGCGCAAGGGCGGCAGCCTGCCCCAACAGAGCTTCTGGCGCTTGAGTCACCACGGCAAGGGCCTGCCCAATGACGCTCTGCGGCGCGCACCGAGCCAGCAGGCCCTCTTACAATTACTACAGCAGCACGGCAGCCTCAGCAGAGAGGCCCTCACGGCCGCCGGTATTAGCGCAGCCACTGTTCGCAGCCTCAAAAATAAAGAGCTGATAGAGAGCTTTAGCACCACACAGTCGGGCCAGGGTTTCGACCTCGACGGCGAGCTCGACATCCTCGCCGAAACACCGCTAAGCCTGTCGGTAGATCAACAAGCCGCTCTTGAGCAAATCGAATTTCACAACTACCGCAGCTATTTAATCGATGGTGAAACCGGCTCGGGCAAGACCGAGGTCTACCTACAGGCCATCGCCAGCGTACTGCGCCACTCCCGCCAGGCATTGGTGCTGATTCCCGAAATCAATCTCAGCCCGCAAACCCTGGCGCGCTTTCGCGCCCGCTTTAATTGCCCCATCGCACTGATTCACTCCGGTCTCAGTGAGCGACAACGACTGGAGGCCTGGTGGGCAGCGGCGAGTGGCAGCGCCGGCATTATCATCGGCACTCGCTCCGCCGCGTTTGTACCAATGCAAGCACCGGGAATTATTATTGTCGATGAGGAGCACGACAGCTCCTTCAAGCAGCAGGAGGGCTTTCGCTACTCGGCCCGTGATGTCGCGGTAATGCGCGCCAATCGGGAGAACATCCCCCTAGTGCTAGGCTCGGCCACCCCCTCACTGGAGAGTTTGTATAACTGCGAGCAACAGCGCTACCGCCACCTCTCCATCAAGGGCCGGCACGGTGGTGCCAAGCAGGCCGCCTGGCAACTGGTGGACATTCGCCACAGCCAGCTCAATACCGGCTTTTCACAAAGCGTCATTGAAGCCATAAAAACCCAGTTGAGCGAGGGTAATCAGATTCTCGTATTTCTCAATCGTCGCGGTTTTGCGCCAACCCTGATGTGCCACGACTGCGGTTGGGTGGCCGACTGTAAACACTGCGATGCCCACCTCACCGTGCATACCAATAGGCCGGGCCTACACTGTCACCACTGTGAATCGCGCCAGGCCCTACCCGCAAACTGCCCTCATTGCGCCAGTGAACAGCTCAACTATCTCGGCCAGGGTACCGAGCGCAGTGAGTCCACCCTGCAGGCGCTATTCCCGGAGGCCACGGTGCACCGCGTCGACAGAGATTCGACGGGGAGCAAGCGCGCCATGGAGGAATTGCTAGAGCAAATCAACAAAAATGAACCCTGCATACTGGTCGGCACACAAATGCTCGCCAAGGGTCATCATTTTCCCGCCGTGACACTGGTGGTGGTACTCGACGCCGATACCAGCCTGTTCAGCACCGACTTTCGCGCCCTGGAAAAAATGGGTCAGCTCATCACCCAGGTTGCCGGGCGCGCCGGGCGGGGCGCCAAACCGGGTGTGGTGATGATTCAAAGCCACCATTGTGAACACCCGGTATTCGAGCTACTCAGTCAACACAGCTACGGGAAATTTGCTCAACACCTATTACAGGAACGCCAGTTCAGCGCCATGCCGCCCTACAGCAATGCGGCATTGATTCGCGCTGAATTCCATCAGGGCGGGGAGGCACTGGGCCTGATGCAAAGGGCCCGCGACTACCTTGAGGGCCAAATGCCCTCGAGCCCGGCGCTGCGCTATCTTGGCCCCTTCCCGGCCGCCATGGAAAAGCGCAACGGCCGCTATCGCTACCAGCTCACCCTCATCGCTACCGAGCGCCGCAGCCTACACTTGCTACTCAGGGGGCTCAGTCATTGGCTTGAACGGGACAAAAGCGCTCGTAAACTCAGGTGGTCAATCGATGTCGACCCCCAGGACACAATATAGATTATTCATATAATTATTAAATACAATCAACAAGTTATAATTAAAAGCTAATAATAAAATTAAAAACAATTAGCGCTCATTTTAGCAAGCGAATACAATGGCAACTGACCAGAGAACACGGCCCGACATGTCTCGAGATTACGCCAAGAAAAGCGCCAAAAAGCCCCCCGCCAAACGCAGTCGTTCCCTCAAGAACACCCGCACCAACTCCAGGAATAAAACCCCGGTGCAGTCTCCCCGTTGGCTGTGGCTGTTCAGCGGCTTTCTACTCGGCATTTTATCGATGGGCCTGATGCAATTGTGGAAAACACCCCAGCAGGATATTAGCCGCGCAATCGACGAAATTACCGGTACGACGACCGACACAGAGCAAAAACCCCACTTTGATTTTTATACCCAGCTGCGCGACGCCGAATTTATCGTGCCCGATAGCCCGCCCGATGAACTGAGAAAAACGGGGGCTGAAAAGGGCCAGGATGAGGTGTTTATCTTACAGGCCGGTTCCTTTAAAAACGCCCGAGATGCCGATAGCCTGCGTGCCAGCCTACTGCTGTTAAACCTCAATGCCCAGGTCGAAAAGACTCAATCCAGCAAGGGTGGCACCTGGCACCGGGTATTGGTAGGGCCCTTTCAATCCAGTTCAAAATTAGCCCATGCCCGCTCTACCCTGCTGCAAAATGGCATTGATAATTTAGTCTTAAAGCGGCCCAGGAATTAACACGTATCTGTTAAAAAAAACAAAGCCAGCGTGCCGCTCACTCATAGCTAAATTTAACCCGTTGATTGACGGCTGTGAGTAATTCATAAGCGATGGTTGCGCTGTGTTGAGCAATGCTTTCAACGGGCAGGCCCTCGCCCCAAAGTGTGACCACATCGCCCACTTGAGCCTCGGGGTTGGCACTGATATCGACGCTGATAAGATCCATCGATACCCGCCCCGCAACAACAGCAGACTTACCGTTAACCAGGACCGGGCAGCCATTGGCGGCGTGGCGGGGATAACCATCACCGTAACCGGCGGCTACTACGGCAATACGCGCTGGACTCGCCGACGCACCGGTCGCTAGCCCAGGCGCGCACCACGCTTCGCCGTAACCTACGGCCTCACCCCCAGGCACCGCTTGCAGGGCGACAATGCGCGAACGCAGGGTCATGACCGGACGTAGCTCTAGTTCTGCAGGTAAAGGGAGGTCACCCGCCAGAGGGTTCACCCCGTAGAGCATCACCCCCGGCCGCACCCAGTCGAAGTGCATATCGGGCCGCGTTAACAGGGCGGCAGAATTTGCCAAACTAGCGCACTCATCGACGCCAACATCCAGACCATCGAGCGTCTTACTAAAAGCGGATAATTGCCGCTCATTCAAAGCAGCGGCCGGATCATCGGCACAGGCCAAGTGGGAGATGAAGGTCAGTTTCGCAACCTGCTTTGCCGCACGTAGCCGCCCCGCCGCCCGACAAAAACCCTCGGCCGTGAAGCCGAGACGGTGCATGCCGGTGTCGAGCTTGAGCCAAACATCGACCGGCTGACTTAGCTCGGTAGCGAGCAATATCTGCAATTGCTCAACGCAGTGAATCACCGTAGCCAAACCATGGCGCGCCACTTCGAGCATTTCCGTGCGACCGAAAACCCCACTGAGCAGGACGATGGGACTCTCGATGCCCGCAGCACGCAACTCCACAGCCTCTTCAAGACTGGCAACACCAAAGGCATCGGCCAGCGGGTCCAGCGCCCCGGCAACCCGGACCGCACCGTGGCCATAGGCATTGGCTTTAACCACTGCCATAATTCGTGCCGTCGGGGTCAAATTACGGGCTTGGGCAAAATTGTGTTGCAGGTTGGCCAGGGAAATAAGGGCTTCGATGGGTCGGGTCATAAAATCCAATATTAAGCAGGTAAAAATACACGCAGGGGCAATCGCCATAATTCGATTACGCGCGCCTAGTGTCACAGGGCAAGTTGTCAGAAGCAAGCCGTAGCGGCTCTGATAAATGCCATGGGCTTTTGTTTAAAAGTAAACGCACGAGTATACTTCGCGCCAATTCATCGCCCCCACCCAAACCCTACTTTAGGAGAACCTCATGGCCGCCGACTGGGCTAGTTTTAACTGGGAAGACCCCTTCCTTATCGAAGAGCAACTGAGCGAAGACGAGCGCATGATTATGCACAGCGCTCGACAGTACGCCCAGGACAAGCTGCTACCCCGTGTGCAAATGTCTTTCCGCGAAGAGCGCATGGATAGAGAGATTTTCAATGAGATGGGCGAATTAGGCCTACTGGGCTCGACCATCGAGGGCTACGGCTGCCCCGGTGTCAACTATGTCAGCTATGGTCTGATCGCCCGCGAGGTCGAGCGCGTCGACTCCGGCTACCGCTCGATGATGAGCGTGCAATCCAGCCTGGTGATGCACCCCATCTACAGCTACGGTACCGAGGCACAGCGGGAAAAATACCTACCCAAATTGGCCAGCGGCGAATGGGTGGGTTGCTTCGGCCTCACCGAGCCCGACCACGGCTCAGACCCTGGCGGTATGAAGAGTCGCGCCAAATCCGTCGACGGCGGTTACAGCCTCACCGGTAATAAAATGTGGATCACCAACTCCCCCATCGCCGATGTGTTTGTGGTGTGGGCAAAAACCGACGACGGTATTATTCGCGGCTTCGTCTTGGAAAAAGGCATGAAGGGCCTGTCGGCACCGAAGATCGAAGGCAAGCTCGCCCTGCGCGCCTCGGTCACCGGTGAGATTGTCATGGACGAGGTCTTCGTCTCTGAAGACCACCTTCTACCCAATGTCAAAGGCTTGAAGGGCCCCTTCGGCTGCCTGAACAGCGCACGACTGGGCATTTCCTGGGGTGCTCTCGGTGCCGCCGAAACCTGCTGGCAAACGGCGCGCCAGTACGTCCTCGACCGCAAACAGTTCGATCGCCCACTGGCGGCCAATCAGCTGATACAAATGAAGCTGGCGAATATGCAAACCGAAATCCACCTCGGCTTACTTGGCTCTTTAAATGCCACACGCTTGAAGGATAAGGGCCAGCTCGCCCCCGAACTGATTTCGATGATGAAGCGCAATAATTGCTCGAAGTCACTGGATATCGCCCGCGTTGCCCGCGACATGCTCGGTGGCAATGGCATCTCCGACGAGTTCCCCATTATGCGCCACATGATGAATCTCGAGGTGGTCAACACCTATGAGGGCACAGCGGATATCCATGCGCTGATTTTGGGCCGTGCACAGACTGGCATTCAGGCCTTTTTCTAAAGCAACAATATGGGGTGTGGCCCTGCTGGCCATACCCCATACAAAGCCTACACCAGCGCCTCGTTAGATATTTTTTCTAGCCGAAAACGATATAAAATATAGATTGCAACGGTAACATCAAACGAGACGCAGGCAAGGGGGTACCAAGCCGGCACCCCGTGACCGCCTGTGACGTTCAGGTGTAAAAGCACATCCCAGAGGGGGTGCAGAAGCCAACCCACTGACAGCCAAACACCTGTATATTTACAGGACAAATAATAAAAAGTACCGTAAATAGGCAGGCCTATTATTTCCACCGCCAGCCAGCTCGCACTGCCCCCCATAAAAGCAAAACCGATATAAAGAGCGGCCGCCACCACAAGGCTTAGGCCCAATACCTGCTGCATACCATTAAAGCTCAGCTTATTAGCCAACCATAACAGCGGGAATACTGCTATCAAACCCAGTATTAAGTAACACAAATAGAGCACTGACTAACCCTCAAGCGATAGTGATAAAAAGCGACGCAGCGCCCTTAGCGCTAAAATAGCACTTTTGATACTGAGATGGAATCCTCTGTTAGCCGTCATTGCGACAAGGGCGCAGGCTAATGAAAACCATTCAATACAGTAAATTCTTAGCGATAAAAACCCCGATGAAACGTGAGAAAATAAGACTGGAAATCATCAGCAAGCCGAGCATGTCATGGATATTATGAGTCAGCGATGGAGGCTCTAGATCACAAGCGACATCACAGAACAATAAACCGAAGGACAGCCATTTTACTGTAAGCAAGGTCTTTGATAATGCCGTAGCCAAATAGCATACATAAAACGCCCCATGGATCATTATTGATGATTGGCGATATCACATGGACTGGCGAACCTGCTGCGCCGAGTTCACCCATGGCTTGGTTGTAATGACAAAGTCAGAATAGAGGCTACCCGCTAAGGCCACGCCAACTAGCAAGTAAATAAGCGCCAAAACCCCCACTCCATAAAAAACCCATTCTGAGCCTGAATTCACCGCTTTAACGCCCTATAAAGCTAACAGAGAAATAAACTATTCAAGCTTGTCAAATTGTTCGGCCCCCGGCCCCAGAGGCTGGCCATAACTAAACTCGACAAAATTGCCATTGGGGTCTCGCAAACCGCAGTAGTAACCCACCGGAAAGCCCTCGTCGCGCGGCGGCCAAACCAGGCAATCGCGCTCCCGACCCAGCTCGGCAATGGCATCGACGGCGGCTCGGCTATCCAGGGCAAAACCAAAATGGCGGTAGTCGGCGTCGGGCAAGCTCAGGTTTTGCCCGCCATTCATGAGTACGAAAATAAAGTCACTTTCGCGCCCCCGTTCCGCCATCCAGACGATGCGTTGTTCGCCCGCCGTGCGTGAATGCACAATCGCCATGCCACAGCACTGTTGATAAAAATCAATGCAGGCATCGATATCAACGAGGTGTAAGGCTATGTGGGTAATTCGCGGGGTATGCATGACGTGAGCCCTCCCTGGCTGTACACGTGGTAATTTTATCGCCCTGGGTTATGGGCATAGTACTGAAGCTGTATACCGTCGTAGTGCTACGCCCAGTAGGTGACTAGCCTTCAAGGCCCCTCGTCACTATCACCACTGCGGGTAAGCTGAGGAACCTCTAAACAAGTCATGAGCTTGCACTCTACGCTCAGGATGGCCTGTGTCTTCGTTGTAAAACTTCACAATAGCTCGCCATTATGTGTACTTTACGCCTCGAACTCGAAGATCCTGAATTGCGGCCTGCTTCGCCGAGCTTTATCAGATGCTCCCTAACGAGTCAGAATACTCAGTGTTGTCGCGGCGGTATCATCTTCTATCCAACCCCC
>MAAU01000089.1:20530-23196 GCA_002162825.1 Gammaproteobacteria bacterium 54_18_T64 | reverse complement strand
GGGCTGATACAGCGCCATAGCTTTGACACGGGTCCAGCACTCTATGAGCTCAATCGTGGTGATCATCACGATCATATGATTTGCGTCGGTAGTGGTGAGGTATCCGAGTTTCACAGTGAAGAAATTGAGGTTCTGCAGCGTCGTATCGCCGCCGAGCATGGCTATGAGCTGGTCGGTCACAGCCTGGTGCTCTACGTCAAACCAATAGAATAGCAAGGTAGTTGTTTTTCATTGCCGGCAGTTTTAATCCCGCTGGTTGGAAATAGTGATAGGGGCGTGATTGAACGCCCCGCGAACGAGGAGAGGAAAGTGGAAGACATCAGTTTACAGTCGCGCATCGACGTGCTCAGCGAAGAGCAGGTGATGATTCAGGATAGCGCGGTTGCGTTTATCGCTCAGGACGAAGAGCTCAAAAAGGTGCGTGAAAACCGTTTCAGCCAACCCGGTTACGACGCCCAGACCTGGGCCGAAATGGCTGAAGCCGGGTGGTTGGGCTTTTTGGTGCCGGAAGAGTATGACGGTATCGGCCTGGCGTTCTCCGATCTCAGTCTGGTGTTGATCCAGCTGGGTAAGGGCTTGGTGCCCGCACCCTTTTCGGCCACCGCGGTATTGGCGGCGCGCACCATTGTTAAAGGCGATAATGAAACTTTCAAAAAAGCTCGCCTGCCGGCCTTAATTAGCGGTGAGTGGAAGCCGGCGATCGCCTGGCAGGAAGCTCGCTCTACGCTTGATGTTAAAGCCGAAAAAGTCACCTGTGCCGATGGCAAGTTAAATGGCCAAAAGTTGTTTGTGCCCGATGCCGGTGGTGCCGATGCCTTCATCGTCTCCGCGGCAAGTGCTGCAGGTACGATCCTGTATATGGTTGAGAAGGATGCCAGCGGCCTGAGCATTGAATACGCCCAGCGTGTCGATGGTGGTTTTTATGCGACGCTGACTTTTGACAATGTTGTGGCGGGCGAAGAAGTTGCCAGTGCCGCCGTTGCGGAACAGGCTCTGGCCTTGGCCCTGGACGAAGCGCGCGTTGCCGCCAGTGCCGAATTGCTGGGGGTGATGACACGAGCGCTGGAAATCACTGTCGACTATCTGACCCAGCGGGTGCAGTTTGACAAGCCCATTGGTAGCTTCCAGTCGCTGCAGCACAAAGCGGTCGATTTGTTTGTACTGTCGGAAATCTCTCGCTCCGTACTGCTGCAGACCACCGCCCTGTTCGACGGCGATGCCTCCGATAAGGAACGTGCCGTTGCCGCCAGCCAGTTGAAGTCGCGCTGTGGCGATGCGGCCCTGCAAATCACCAAAGATGCCATTCAGTTACACGGCGGCATCGGTTATACCGACGAGTGCAATATTGGCCTCTACCTGAAAAAAGCCATGTATCTCTCCTCGCTGTGGGGCAACCCCACCGCCCACCGCGGTCGCTATGCCGCTCTGGTCTTGTGAATAGGCCTTGTAAGCGACCCTGTAGCGGGGTGCGTAAATAGGGCTTTACCTCGCCCTGTTTTTGCTTGAGTGAATGATGCCAATTAAGTTTTAGGAGAGAACAATGACCGATTACAACGCCATGGCGGATGGTGACTTCCGCAAAATGCTCAACGACTGGCTGCTGGAGAACTATCCCGAGGAGCTGCGCTTCCCCGCCGAACGCATGCACTGGGACCAGTGCGGCGACTGGTATATGACCTTGGCCAAAAAGGGCTGGTTGGCACCGGGTTGGCCGGCCGAACACGGCGGCATGGGGCTCGACGCCAATAAGCTGCTGATATTAATGGAAGAGTTTGAAGGCTACGGCGTCGGCCGTACGCCGGATCAGGGCATGACCATGATTGGCCCGCTGTTAATTCAGTACGGCACCGAAGAGCAACGCCAGCACTACCTGCCGAAAATTCTCAACGGTGAAAATATCTGGTGCCAGGGTTACTCCGAGCCGGGTGCCGGTTCTGACCTGGCCAGTCTACGCACCGCCGCCGTGCGTGATGGCGACGATTACGTCGTCAATGGCCACAAGATTTGGACCACGTTGGCGATGGATGCCAACATGATCTTCACCCTGGTGCGCACTAATAAAGAAGGCAAGAAGCAGCAGGGCATCACCTTCCTGTTGATTCCCCTCGATACTCCCGGCATTACCGTGCGCGGCATCGACAACCTCGGCATGCACGATGAATTTGCCGAAGTGTTTTTCGATGACGTGCGTGTACCCGTTGCCAACGTGGTGGGTGAAGAGGACGACGGTTGGACGATTGCCAAGGCTCTACTCGGCCACGAGCGCATCTTCATCGGTAGCCCAAAGATGGCCTCGCTGGCAATGAACCGCCTGAAAGCACTGGCGGAAAGCGCCGGTATGTTTGAAGACCCCCTCTTTGTCGAGCGCTATACCGTGCTCAAGCTGGAGATTGAAGATCTCTCGGCGGCGTATATGCGCTTTGTCGAGGTACTGAAACGCGGCGGTAAGATTGGTGCCGAAGTGTCGATGTTGAAAATCTGGAATACCGAAACCCAGCAGCGCATCACCGATTTGATGCTCGATGTGGCGGGCGAAAATTGCGGTGTCTCCGATGCTATCCCCGCTGGTGATACGGCGGTGAGCGCACCGGGTGAATTTATTGGTGCTCGGCCCACTACCATTTACGGTGGTAGTAACCAGATTCAGCGTAATATTTTGGCGAAAG
>MAAU01000089.1:0-20517 GCA_002162825.1 Gammaproteobacteria bacterium 54_18_T64 | reverse complement strand
GCAGTTTTGCCCCGCCACTTTTTCAATGGCGCAAATTTAATAGCTCAATCTAAATAATAAGTGGGTAGCTAAGAATGGATGACCAGGCATTTCGCTTTCACGTTCGCGAGTGGCTCGAGGCAAACTTTCCCGAAGAAATGCGCTTCCCTCCCCGGCGTTTGAATTTTGACCAGGCCATGGGTTGGCATAAAAAGCTCAATGAACAGGGTTGGGTGGCACCGGGTTGGCCAGCAGAGCACGGCGGCATGGGTCTTAGCCCCTATCAGCAAATCATCTTCTCTGAAGAGCTCGACCGGGTTGGCGCCTTCGTGATTCCCAGCTTCGGCGTAACCATGTTGGGGCCGCTACTCTTGGGCTACGGCACCGATGAGCAGCGGGCGGAATACCTGCCGAAGATTCTCTGCGGTGAACATATTTGGTGCCAGGGCTATTCCGAGCCGGGTGCCGGTTCCGATTTGGCCAGCCTGCGCATGTCGGCCGAGGTCGATGGTGACGACTATATCGTCAATGGCCAAAAGACTTGGACCACCATGGCCCAGCAGGCCAATATGATTTTCCTGTTGGTGCGTACGGATAAAGAGGCCAAGAAGCAAAAGGGCATTAGCTTTTTATTGGTGCCCATGGATACGCCGGGTATTACCGTACGTGAAATCGACAATATCGGAGGCTATTCCGAGTTTGCCGAGGTGTTTTTCGACGAGGTGAGGGTGCCTCGTACGAATATGGTGGGCGCTGTGAATCAGGGCTGGACCATGGCGAAAGCACTACTGGGTGCAGAGCGGATCTTGCTCGGTAGCCCCAAGCTGGCGAAGTTTCCCCTGCAGCGACTGCAGGCCATGGCCAATGACTTCGGTTTGTTCGATGATCCTGTCTTTAAAGAGCGTTTCACCAAGTTACATATGGACGTTGAAGATTCGGTGGCCGTTTATATTCGCATGTTGGAAGTGATGCGCCGCGGTGAGCAGTTAGGGCCCGAAATATCGATCTTGAAGCTGGCGGTGACGGAAATGTTTCAACAAGTGACCGACCTGATTCTCGATGCCGCCGGTGAATTTGCTGGCACGGAGTCGGTGCTGCCGCTCTCCGACGGTACCTCCTACAAGCCCGTCAATACTTATTATCTGTCGCGTCCCTCTACCATCTATGGCGGCAGTAGTCAGGTGCAGCGCAATATTCTCGCCAAGGCGGTGTTAAAACTGCCGGGTTAGATAGTATTCCCGGTGCTTTAAGGCCTGAAGATTAAAAAACCTTGGCGCGCGTGTTGCTCTATCACAATAAGGTGAGTGTCGTTTCGTCGGGCGCGAGGCGCTTACCTATGGCTGGTAATGCTTCGCTTGTTGGACGCTCCTTTAGAAAATAGAGGGCAGCGTTAAAAAGGGCATTGGCAAATGCAGCACGTCTACTACGACTACCATGGCGGTGGAAATAATGAGTGTAGTAAACAAGCCCCAGTCCTGGTAGATGTGAACCGGGTGCTCGTGAGCAACGTGCATGTCGTCTTGATTTGGCATGAGTATCACCTTTTGAGCTTCGTTTATTAACCTGAACTTCTTAGATAAATCCTAGTCGACCTTCCCAAAAACACCCTATGTCCGATGACCCTTTTTCCTCATACGGTAGCGTTATAGCGATCGTTGGTGATTCCAGGTGTCCAGCCGGCCACTCTAGAAGAGGCTGGGCTGAGCGAGGACAGAAGTTGTCGTGAGACAGTGTGAATACTGATAGCTAAGGGCCAGGCAAAGTGCGCTGACGACATAAATGGATAGTGCTTTGATACAAGCTTTCATCAAGGGTCTCTATTTGATTGTTATGGGCAGTCCGGCTCACAGTCTGTGCATTTGCCTGCCAAAGAAGGGGCGCGGTATGAGGAGTCGTGGTTGAGTAGCGCTGGTATTAAAGGCGCGGGAAGGTGGCTAGCGGGCCCTTGTATGGCGCAGTCGAAATAATTAACCAGTCGAATTTAGAGTGCCGGTATTAATAGGCGAATTAGGCGCTAATTCTCTACTGTCGCTGCCTATAGTTTGCTTCTGAAAAGCCTCGATACCGAGTTGTTCCTGGCGGTATCGAGGGGAGGGGTAGGAACGTGCGCTTTATTTCTGTTATTCCGCCAGATGGAGACGGTCTTAAACAGCATGCTTTAAAAAGGTGCTGGTGCGGATAAAAAGGGTGTGTGTACCTGTGCCACCAATATCAGTTCCGTCATGGCGATGGTCAATATTACGAGGCCGGCGGTAATACCGGCAGTGAGTCGATTCTTGCATGCTTGGGTTTCGCATTTACTGGACATAATATTTTCTTCCTGTATTTGTGTTGATTGCTTAGCCCTTTGAATGTGTCTTGTTTGGCTTGGGGGGAAGATTACGCCTGAGGCCCCATTGTGTAAATTCACACAAAGTGCAAACTAGCTGTGCAATAATGCACGGATGAATGATTGGGATGATTTGCGTTACTTTCTCGCTGTGGCGAGAAAAGGCACTATTTCTGGAGCTGCTGTCGAGCTTGGGGTAAATCACTCCACCGTCTCGCGCCGCATAAATGCATACGAAAAGAAGCATGATGTGCGTTTATTCGAGCGTCTGGCCCAGGGTTATGAAATGACCCAGGCGGCGGAGAATATTTATCGCTATGCCCTGGAAGTCGAAGAGCGCACCCATATTGTCGAGCGCGAGTTGTTTGGCCGTGATACCCGTCTGCAGGGCCGGCTCTGTATCACCGCCTATCACAGCACGGTGAATGACCTTGTTATGTCTGAGCTGAGTCGATTTTGTGAGCGCTATCCCGAGATAGATCTGGAGCTTTCTGTCACGGGAGATTTAAGGAATTTGTCGGCGCGCGAGGCCGATATCGCCATTCGCGGCACCCCCCAGCCCCCGGATCACCTGGTGGGCAAGAAAGTGGCGGATATTGAGGGCGCCATTTATACCTCTGATAATTATCAAAAACGTCAACTGCGACGCCCCGAGGTCATACTCTGGCGCGATGAGATGGTATTGCCCACATGGGTGGTGGAACACTTTCCCGATGCGCGCGTGGTTTTACGTGTCGACGATGTGAGCACCATGCGTGCCGCTGTCCTGGGGGGGATGGGTATCGCTCGCTTGCCTTGCTGGAGGGCCGATATCCACCCCGGCTTGTTTCGCCTCCGGCTCGATGTGGCCTCCATGGATTGGGGCTTGTGGGTGTTGATTCATGCCGATTTGCGCTCCACTGCCCGGGTGCGAGTGTGCCGTGATTTTCTAATTGAAACTCTGGAAAAAAAGCGAGATTTAATTGAAGGCCGCTGTTCCACTTATCTTTAAATGAATGATAGAGTCTCGCTAAGTTTACTAAAAACCTAAAAATAATAATTAACGGGGTTAGTTCGATGCAAATTCCCCTTAGCGGCGGCTGTTTTTGTGGGGCTCTGCGCTATTCGATTAATGCCCAGCCCTATGGGCAGGCGAATTGCCACTGTCGAGCCTGTCAGCATGCCACCGGCGGTGCCTTTGCGGGTGTTGTTCTGGTGCCCACGGAGGCTCTCGATATTAGGGGTGATTACACAGAGCACACCGCGCTCGGAGATAGTGGTCACCAGGTCAGCCGGGGCTTTTGCCCGCGCTGTGGCACCACTGTGTTTGCCCATACCACGCGTATTGTATCGATGCGGCCGGTCTATGCCGCGACGCTTGATCAACCCGAACAATTTATCCCAAGCCTCGATGCCTGGGTGGACTTTGCCCAGCCCTGGGTGGCGATGGATCCCGCTTTGGCAAAATACCCCCGCGACCTGCCGGCGGAGTGTGCCGGTTTACCGGCACCGAAAAATCGCCGGCGCCGCGCGGACACCGACGGCTAGAATAAAAGCGCAATGCGTCTTTTTATATTTGGTGAATTTACCGCACTTACTGTTAGTATAAAGCGTGAATAGCCGGACCCTATATATGGCTATATAAGAAAATAATAAACACTAACGCATAACGGGATGCAGTATGGATTTGGATTTAATTGAACAGGGCGGACCTGTTGTTATTGTACTCATCGGCCTCTCAGTCGTTGGTTTAACCCTGGTTTTTTTTAAGCTCTTCCACTACCGCCACTATTCCCTGGCTAAAATTCGCCATATTGAAGGTGCGGTCGATAGCTGGGTTGCGGGTGATAAGCAACTCGCCCTGGAGGGCTTGGGCAAAGATCCCGGCCCCTATGCCACCATGCTGGGGCAGGGCATTCGCTGGATGGATAAGGGCGACAAGGAACAAAGTGCGATTCGCGAAGAGTTAAATCGCCAGGGTCAGCAGATTATTTCTCGCATCAACGGCATGAATGGCTTTATCGAGCAAATTGCCTACCTATCGCCCATGCTCGGTTTACTGGGCACCGTGTTGGGCATGATTGATGTGTTTCGTGGCCTGGCCAATCAGAGTGGCGGCGCCGACTCGGGTGCTCTCGCCGGGGGCATTTGGGAGGCACTAATGACGACAGCCGTGGGCCTGACCGTTGCCATTCCCTTTGCGCTGCTCTATTACATGCTGGACAGTCACGCCACCACGATTCGCCGTAGCATGGAAGATCAGCTCACTCGGCTCTTTACCGTCAAACTCTACGACACGCCTTAAGCACAGTCGCAGCGAGTCGCCTTGATATGCACCTACAGTCTCACCACCGCAAAGCGCTGCGCCGCATAAGCCTGACTCCGCTAGCCGATCTGGTGTTTATTTTGCTGGTGTTTTTTATACTGGAAACCAGCTTCACCGAGTATCGAGAAGTGGCCTTGCGGGTGCCCGATGAGCCCAGTAAGGCCAGTCATGGAGAGGGCGAGAGCCTGAGCATTCAGGTTTTCCCTGGTGGCAAACTGTGGATAGAGGGCGAGGCACTGGCACTGGCAGAGCTCAGCAGCTGGTTGCAAAGCCGGCAATTTTCCGAAGACACGGTGGTTCTACTCAAGACCGCAGACAGCGTGCCCCTGCAAACCCTGGTCGAGGCGATGGACCTATTGCGCGCCCAGTCCTTGCCTCGGGTGCAGATGCAGGCACTGGGGGATTAGCCATGTTTAATCTCGGCAGTGAGTACGATAAGAAAAAACAGTCCGATGACAATATGTTGCCGGTGATTAATATGACCTTTTTGTTGCTGTTGTTTTTTATTGTCGTCGGCAATTTTAGCGAAAGCTATATGCAGGATATCGCGCCTCCCGATTCGAGCAGTGACATCTTGATTCAACAGGCCGGGGCCCTGTCACTCAGCGCCGATGGTCAGTTGTGGTGGCAGGACGAGGCAACCACCCCGGCGAACTGGGCCAACCAGCTTCAGGCCGAGGGCCAGCCCGTACCCTCTCATGTCAGTCTGCGTGCCGATGCTCAAACCCCCGCGGCCATCATTATTCCCCTGATTGATGAGCTGCGTCTGCTCAAAGTCACGCGGGTGGCATTGGTCACCGTAAATAGTCCGGGGCAATATTAGTGCTGTCGCTATTGCAGCGCACCAAAGCTCTGGGCCTGTGGCTAGTATTATTGTTGGTTTCCCTGTCGATTCATCTAGTGCTGACCTGGCAGGCCTCTCTGCACATTGTCAGCCCCGAGTTAGCCGTCGACAGTAGTGTTGAGGAAATTGAAATTCTCCTCGATATCGCCGAGCCGGAAGAGGAAAAAGAAGAGCTAGTGTTTGAAGAGGCCATTGAATTTGAACCGCCGCCGGTACTGGTTGCCACTTCGGCCCTGGCACCACCGCCACTGGAGGTTAATCTGGCCATGGAGGCCGCCGCCGGTGGTCAGAGTGTTGCCGGTTTTGCCACACCTCTATTGCCCAATACGGTGGCAACCGCCGGTGATGGGCTGGCTGGATTTGGCAGCGGTGTCGGCAGTGGCCTGGGGCTGTCGGCCAATCAGTTTGCCGCCTATGTACAGGGGCTGCGTGAAACCGGCCTCGACGTGGTATTTGTGGTCGACGCCACCGGTTCTATGGGCTGGGTGATCGAGGAGGTACAGGCACGCATCGTCGATATTGTCGACGTGATACGCACGTTGGTGCCGGTGTCTCGCTTTGGTGTGGTGGCCTATCGCGACGTTGGCACGCCCTCCTATGTCACCCAACATCAGGTGCTGACCTTTAGCCTTAACAAGTTGAGCCGCTTCCTGGGTCAACTGGAAGCTGAGGGCGGCGGTGATATGCAGGAGGCGGTGTACGAGGGGATGTTAGTCGCCACGGAAAAAAGTGGTTGGCGCCTGGGGGCTAAAAAAGTCATCGTCTTAATTGGTGATGCGCCGCCCCATCAGGATAGCTTCAATCGCTTGCTGGCCCTGAACCGTGAATTCGCCAGTGGCCACGGCCAGATATCGACCCTCGATGTCAGCCATTTGGCCAATCCGGCGGTGCTAGAAGCGATATTGGGGCGTGCGGTGAACCGGGTTTTCTACAACGAGACGGCAATGCTCGACTATCAATTGATGGCGGAAGCCGGTGGTGGCGTGGCTGCCACCCTCGATGGTGATGTGCATATTACTCGGCAATTGGTGTCGCTGATTATGGGCGGCCAATTTGCCCGTGAAATGGCCCTGCTGCTGGAGAGCTTTTAGTGATTTCACTCCGATCTAGCCAGCGTTTGGCGCAGCGCCTACTGTATTGTTTTACCTTGCTAGCCTGCTTATTACCCTCTCTCGCCCAGGGACAACAGCAGGGCGGCCAGCTAGCTGCCCTGCTGACACAATCCTCCGCGGTTAGCACCCCGGCGCAGAGCAAAATTCTGCTCGATCAAATTTATCAGGCCCTGGCACAAGAGCTGGCAAGCCTGACGCCCCGTGACTTTGTCGGTGTCGCCGACGCCTACGGCAAGTTGGTGGCGGGGGCGCGGGAGCGTGGTGGCAGCAGGGCCGATTTTGAATACTTACTGGCCCGGGGCGAGGGTTTTTTCCAACGCTGTCGCGCCAAGGTGAGAGATCTTGAGCAGGCCACGGGCGATCGGGAGGCGGCCCTGGAAAAGCTCTATCGCTCCGATCTTTGGCACGATATTAACTATGCCTTGTCAGCCTTCAATTACTGGCACGCCTGGGGCAAGTTGGGCCTGGCTCACAGTTACCAGGGTCAGAGCGAGCAGCTCAGCTGGTTGAGTCAGGCCGAGCACGGCTTTCAGAGTTCTTCGGTGCGTATTCTCTATCCGGGCATTGTCTATGGCAGTTGGCTGGGCATGGCTTATACCGCGGCTGCCAGGGGCGATGAGGATCTCGCCGAGCAACGTTTTCGCCGCCTCGTACTGGCGCTGGCAAATGATGGGGAAAACCCCGCGCGGCTACAGGCTGAAACGGAGTTGACCCTATTGGCTATCCGCAAGGGCGAATTGCCGAGCTTGCCACAGATGTCCGAACAGCCCCTGACACCAACCTCGGCTCGGGTCTACCAGGATCAGGCCTTTATGCTGTTGCAACGTGAGCGCGATCGGCACAGTGGCGCCATTGAAGCGGCGGTACGCTTGAAGAGAGTCATTGAGCAGGGCCATTTGAACGATGTCTTACTGAGTAGAATTCTGGCCTATCGGGATGAAATTGCCGGCCACGATATCGGCCTATTGAGTCTCTATATCGACAGCGAATACGCCTATGCCTGGCAGCAATACGACACCGCCGTACTCAAATATCAGGAATTTCGCCAGGGGGGCGGGCTTGAGCTGGGGGTGAATGTGCGGGTACTGCAATACCACTACGCCGTTGCTCTACTGAAAATACAGTTGGCCCGCGATGCACTCCAAGAGGTGGAGCAGCTACAGCATCAAGTCGACCTGCCCCAGCCAGTGGCTCAGGCCCTGCCCAAGTTGAAGTTCCTGATTGCCCAGGCGCTCTACCAGCGCCGCGACAACAGGGTCAACCGACGGCGGGTTCTGGCCGAGGCCAAATATTTTCTGCGCATCAGCCCGGAGGATGTCGATGTCGGCAGCGCCCATTTGATGATTGCGCAATTGAGTGATGATCCGAAAACGGTCAAGCGGCATTTGCGGGCGGCCAAACAGGATAAGAAGTTAAAGGGCAGCGTAGCCTTGACGCAAACCCAGCGCGCTATCAGCGCCTTTAATCGTACCGTGGTCCAGGCTGAAATCGGGGCCCAGCGCGATGCGGCGAAAAAAGTGCTGACGGCAATGGGCGAGCTGCCAAGGGGAAAACGCAAGCAGACCTGGTACAAGGCTGTGTCACTACAAATGCGTGCGGTGCTGGGTGCAGAGGGCGGTGAAAATTTCGCTGATGTGCTGACCGCCATCGATAAGATGTACGCCGCGGCGCAGGCCAAGCCCGGCGACAAGAAATACGCCCTTGATCAGCGTGTGCGGCGGGTCTTGTTCTGGACACAGCTACGTGCCCTCGACCAACACCAGCAGGGCAGTGGTTTAGCGGCGTTCATTGCCGAGCTGGCGAGTCAGGCAAGCAATGCCATGGCGCAGAAGGAGGTCTACCAGTTTTTACTGGCGAAAGAACAGCGCCACAACTACGCTCAGTTAATAGCGCTCGGCGATGTGTTTTATCCGGCTCTAGTGGGTCAGCCCCAGGATCAGCGGCAGTTGCGCTTACTACAGATACGCGCGGCCAATGCTCTCGGTGAGAATCAGCGCGCCTATGCCATCGCCCAGCAATTGATTGCCGACTTTCCCGACTCCGGTAACGCCTGGATGGCCTTTGCGATAAGCGCCGAGCAGTTGGGGCGTTGGTTTGAGGCGGAGCGCGCCTGGGCAAGAATCACCAGCGGCCAGGTTACCGGTTCGGCCCGTTGGCGTGAAGCCATGCAGCGGCGCAGTCTCGCCCTTATTGGGCAGTTCAAGGAGGAAGATCAGGGAGCGAGTAAGGACATCGCCGCACTGTGCAAGGTGCTGGCCAGGACCGCTGCCTATCGTCACTTGCTCAATGATGTCGAACAGAGGGCACTGGATGAGGGTGTAAAGGCATGGGATTGCCAATAACAATAAATATGCCCTGTTAGTAAAGGGCGTAGCAAGCCAGGTGTGACCGGAAAAGGAAGGACAATGAGAATTCGTAAGTATGACTTTAACTATGGGCGGCGCCATTTTTTAGGTCAGCTCAGCAAGGGCGTACTGGCGACGGGCGTATTGTCACCGCTGTGGCAGGCCATCGCCGATACCGGCGATATTAGCGGTGTCTACCCCGATGAGTTAATGTCTATCGAGAGCTATACGCGCGGTAAAATTAGCACCGGCGATATGATTAACGCCGACAATGTCGAGTATGTGAAAGATCTCCTGGACCCCATCCGCTACACCCAGGTTGCGCAAATGGGACGGCAAATGCGCATGATTGATACCACCACCGACATCATGAAACTCAGTGCCTGGGAGTATAACGAGGCCACCCTGCGCAATTACGGCAAGGCGATGTTCGATGCCGACGGCAATGTGGTGACCAAAGAGGGTCTACCCTGGATTGGTGGCAACCCCTTTCCCAATCCGACCACGGCTCTCGAGGTATTTGCCGGTATCACCCTCAGTTGGGGCCGCCACGATGCATCGTTTTACGCCATTAAAGAAGAAGATCTTGGCCCCAGCGGCGATGTTGAATACAACTATGAGCTGGGTTGGGCTGAAATGTCGCCCGTGGCGCGAACGGTACTCGACCCCAAACCCTATTGGCCCGGTCATGAAGATAAGTTGCGCTATCAGTCGGTGTTTTTTGTTAGCCCCAATGATATTGCCGGCACCTCATTTTTGAATGTTTGGCACTACGACCAACGTCGCTTTCCCGACCTGAGTGGCTACCTGCCAGCCTTTAAGCGGGTGCGCCGCTTTCCCACCAATCAGCGTTTTGAGCCGATGATTCCCGGCTCAACGCTTTATCTTTCCGATGCCTGGACGGCGGGGGATCCCTTCCTGACCTGGGGCAATTACAAGATTGTTGGTCGCGGCCCGACGCTCGCCGCTATTTCGCGCAGTTGGAATTCATCTCATGAAAACTGGGAGGGCAGCACTCACGGTGGCCCCAAGGGCAACACTTTCTGGGATATGGATGTCGAGCTGGTACCCGAGGCCATTGTCGTGGAGGCCGAGCCGACTAAATTCCCCCGTGCACCTATCAGCAAAAAGCGTGTCTGGTTTGATGCCCGCACCTTGCTGCCACTGGCCATGGTGTCCTTCGATAGACGTGGTGAAATGTTTCGCTCCTTTGATGGCGCGGCCTCCCTTTACACCGATGGTGTTAACACGGTTTATGACGGCAAACACCCCTATGCCTCATGGACCCGGGTGCACGCCCACAATATTCAAGTCAATCGCATGGCCAGACTGGCTCAGGTAAAAGAGATTTCTGGCGGCTATAAAACCAGTGTCAATGAAGACAATCTCTATGATAAATATCTGACTCAGGCGGCAATTCGACGCTTGGGGCGCTAAACGAGTCAGGGCTTATGCGCCACATAAGCTAGTTTGAACTGCAGCCCGAAGGGATTTGACTGTTCAATGTTGAAAGTAAAAGCGCATAACAATACCTACCTGAAATCCCGTGGGCCGGGCAGGGCTGAGTTCGTGCTTGTTTTTCTTAACCTCTGTCAAAGGCTCTGCACGGGTTTTAATACTGACCTGGCTGTACCGCAAAGGTCATGATGGGCAGGGGATCCCGCCAACAATCCGTCACCCTGATGGCACTCTTATCGGCGGTTATTCCCGTGATATTGATGACCATCGGCTATGGAGGCGTGCTGTACAGCCGACAACTAGACGAAGCCTTGAGCCAACAGCAACAGTCCACCGAAGGCTTGAAGTTGCGCATAGAGGCGGATCTTGGTCGTTTTAGTCGCCGTCTACTCGATAGCCAAGCTCGTGCCACAGACCTATTGGCGCAGCCCGGGCAGGACTCCAGGCAACAATTACAGTGGTTTTTACTGTCCTTACTCGATAGCGAGCCGGCCTTTTTTCAGGTTTTGCTGGTAACTTCCGAGGGTGATGTGCTCGCCGGAGTTAAGCGCCAGCAGTCTGGGACGGCGGCTCTCTCCACTTCCGAGGTCAGGGCATTACTGAACCTCGCGGGGGGGGCTGGAGGCCTTGCCCCTGAGGCCAGCCAGACCTCCGTACCAAGTTCACCGGTTTCAATTATCGCGGCCAGTAAGCCGGGTGCAAGTTTTTCTTTTGCCATGTTTACGCCAGGGGGCTCTGCGCTTAAAGCACAGTTGCTGATAGCCCTTGATGCGAGTAGTGCCTGGCTCGACGAGCATTATTTATCCGGCTCCGTTGGCGGACTTAGCGGGCAATATTATTTACTTGATGCCGAGGCCAGGGTGGTGGCCCCATTGTCCGGTAACACTTATCGTGTGGGTGATGTTGCCAGTCATTTACGCGCTGGCGATGTGGCACTCGGCGATAGCCAGTGGCCACTGCAAAAAAGCTATCACAACGCGGCCGGCGATGCCGTTTATGCCTATCGTAAGGCAATACCAGCCCTGGCCTGGACGCTATTATCCGAGTTGCCTAGGGAGAAGGTGTTACAGCAAATCTGGCCATCCCTGGTGACTTTGTTGCTGTTTGCCTCGGCCCTGATAATCATAATTGTCGGTTTTATTCAGCGTTCAATGAAGCGCTTTTTGCGACCCTTTACTGCTGCCAGAGAGGCGATTGAGCAAATTTCCGAAGGTGATTATGAGCTGATATTACAGCCAGTTGGCATCCCCGAAATAGATGGTATGACGGCGAGTATTCTGCACATGGCCACTGTGCGCCAGGCGGTCGAACAAGCCTTGCAAGAGAGCCAGCAGGACTTGCTCGTGACCTTGAACAGTATTGGTGACGGGGTGATTACCTGTGACGAAGAAGGTCTGGTGACGCGCATGAACAAGGTCGCTGAAGAACTGACCGCGTGGTCAATGGCAGAGGCCGAAGGTGAACCCGTAGGAGTGGTGTTCAATATTATCAATGCAAGTACGGGTGAGCCCATTGCCAACCCGATTGAAAAAGTTTTAAGCAGTGGTAAAACGGTGTCATTGAGTAATCACACCACCTTAAAAGCCAGGGATGGCCGGGAATATCATATTGCCGATTCTGCTGCCCCCATCCGCGATGAAAATCATAAAACCCTTGGCATGGTGTTGGTGTTCAATGATGTCAGCGAAGCCTACTTATTGCGACAGGAGACAGCCCTTGCCCAGGAGGAGTTGCAGGCACTGTTGGCCGATATGCACACCATGGTGTGTATTACCCAGCCGGATGGCACTGCAATATTTGCCAATAAAAGCTCACTGGTGGGAGCTGGCGTAACACTGGCCGATGTGAAGGGGAAAAAGTTCTGGGACTGTGTCTGGTTTGAGGGTGACCCGGCTCTGCAGCAGCAAATGCGCAGAAATTGTACCGATGTGCAGGCCGGAGCAAGCATTCAGGATGATATACAAGCCAATATGCAGGGTGGTTTGCTGTGGGTGGAGTACAGCATGCACCCGATGTTCAATGAGCAGGGTGAGGTGGTAAAAATACTCCATGAGGGGCGCGATATCAGTGCTAGAAAAACCATGGAAGTTGAGGCGCTGGCTTCGGCCCAGCACCTCAAGCTGTATCGTGAGCAAACTCCCCTGGCGGCCATTGAATGGGATAACGAACTCCATGTGGTCGACTGGAATGCCGCAGCCGAGCACATGTTTGGCTATGCCCTCGATGAAATTAAAGGTCGGGATATTAACGGCTTACTGATTAGCGAAGATGAAGCGGTAGAGGCGCATAAGATCCTTAAAAGCTTGTCTCTACGAGGGGGGGCACGAACCGGTAGAACCCATACCCGAACCAAGGATGGTAGGGACATTATTTGTGAATGGCACAACACCTTGTTAAAAAATAAAGAGGGTGAGGCCATGGGTGCGGCATCTGTGGTGCTCGATATAACCGCCCAGCACAAAACACAACAGGCGCTGTCGCTCAAAGAGCGTGAGCAAAGTGATATTCTCAATTGCATGGTCGATGCGGTAATCACCATCGATGAGGGCGGCCTGGTCTTGAGCGTTAATAAAATGGCCGAGACCCTGTTTGGCTATCGTGCCGATGAACTGCTCGGTAATAATGTCGCGCTATTGATGTCTCCTGTGGATGCCGCAGAGCACGACAGCTATATACAGCGCTATATCCGTACCGGTGAGACCCATGTGATTGGCCAGGGCCGGGAGGTTGATGGTAGGCATAAAAATAAGCAGATCTTTCCCCTTCGCCTACAGGTTGCTGAATTGCCCCGAGATAGCGCTGGCCTGCGACGTTTTATCGGGACCTGTCACGATTTAACCAAGGTTAAGCAACAGGAAGAGCAACTGCGGCGCAGCTATAAAATGGATGCCCTGGGCAAGCTCACCGGTGGTGTGGCCCACGATTTTAATAATATCCTGGGGGTGGTGACCGGCTATGCCGATTTATTGGAGAGCATGCTCGGTGAAGATTCAAAACTGGCCAATTATGCCCATGAAATTAATCACGCCGGGCAACGGGGCGCTAAACTGACGCAGAAATTACTGTCCTTTTCTCGCCAGGGGGTGGCGGCGGCCACCGTGGTGGATATTGCCGCCTTGTTGCAGGGGCAGCGGGACATGCTGCAAAAAACACTCACGGTTAGTATTCAGCTGGTGCTGGAGTACGATGCGGGGCTTTGGCCCATCTGGCTAGATGGCTCGGACCTGGAAGACGCCGTGCTGAATATGAGTATCAATGCCATGCACGCCATGGAGGGTAAAACAGCCGGTGCGCGTCTGACGATTAGCGCCGCCAATCTCAGCCTCTCGACACTGGATGTGGTGACACTGGGTTTGCCCGAGGCGGGTGACTATGTCGAGTTGCGTCTTGCCGACACGGGTACGGGTATGGATGAGGCGACCCGGGAACAGATTTTTGATCCCTTCTTCTCCACCAAGGGTGAAAGGGGTACGGGCCTGGGTCTGTCGCAAGTTTTCGGATTTGTCTCGCGCGCCGGCGGTGGCGTTAAGGTCTATTCCGAGTTGGGTTTAGGCAGTGAATTCGTACTCTATTTTCCCCGTTATATTGTAGCGTCTGAGGAGGTAGAGTCAGAATCGAGTACGGACAGCGAGGTACCAGGAGGTTGTGAACGGGTGCTCGTCGTCGATGACGAAGAAGCCCTGCGGGACCTGGTTACTGAACTCCTGAGTCAAAAGGGCTACCGGGTGACGAGCGCAGCCGATGCTCGCCAGGCCCTGGAAATCATGCAGTCTGCAAGCTTCGATATCGTACTCTCCGACCTGATTATGCCGGGTATGAATGGTTATCAATTGGCCGCTGAGGTGGCAGAGAAATACCCCTTAACAAAAATCTTACTGGCCAGCGGTTTTGCCGATGAGCGCAATATGGAGGCTATCGACGAGGACTTACGTGAGCGTATGTTACACAAACCCTATAATTCCAGAGTGTTGTATAAAGCCATTCGCGATCTTTTGGATACCGGGGATGAACGCCTACGCTAAGACCGTCCAGCCATTATCTAAGGTGATAATTTGCCAGAGCGGGAGGTCGCTTGCTTACTCCCTGGGTAATGAGCCTGCTGGTTTTTCTATCCGTACATGGTAGCCTGCGTCCTCACCGCTAGCGGACTAACGCCACAGAGGCAGTTATCTACAGCTGGTTGGTTTTTTAATCGAAGGAGTTGATATGCTTGATAGGAAATTTTGTGCGCTAGTTGCAGTTTTGATGACGGCTTGTTTTATCGCCTCGTGTTCGGTGACCACGGCACCCACCGATGCCAGTTCGGCAACAACGGGTCAGACCACGGATGCCTCATCCGATTTAACATCCAGCACTACCCTTGGCGATGATGAGGAAAAGGCCGAAGAGGCGGTCGAGGAATTTGTGAGCGCTAATTTTTCGCGGCTGCGTGCCGATATGTCGGTGGGTCAGGGGGAATACTTGAGTAGTCTGGCATCTCTTCTCGCCATCGAGCCTGGGCATAGGGACAGGTTCTATGCACTGACAAAAAATAATTTCTCGCATCTTTTTGTCTCGTCGCAAACCACTGCAACAGAGTTTCTTAGCCAACTAAAACAAGAGATGGCTCAGGCGAATATTTAGATCTGCGGGCGCCATACCCTGGTGTGGCGCCGGCATTCTTTAATAAACTCAAATTCCTTGAATACTTCCTGCCTTGCCAATTCTAAGACCGGTGTACTTGTCAGCTAGACCCGCCCTAATCACATACTTCTTTATTATGCTCTTCCCCCTGCACTCTGTTGCCGGGGGCAGCGCTGCCGAGAGCGCAGAAAAGCAGGGCGCGAGGCAATATGTACTTAAGGCCAGGCAGCAGCAAACCTGGTTGCGCCCCGAATGGCGGGTATTGCTGCATTACTCGCCGGCTTTGTTGACTCGAGGCGAAAGAAGTCTGGTCGACGACAGCGAATTTTTCCTGGCACCAAACGGTAAGCATTCGCGGCAAGCCGAATTGGAAGCCACCCTGGAAGCATTTTTTTCCTCCGAAGAAGATAATGATCAGGCTCTTGCCTGTCGCTTTCCGGCCAGGCTGGCGTGGTTGCGCCGTACCCTGGATATAGACGAAACACGATTGCCCGCCTATCAATGCCCCGCCTTGCATAAGTGGTTACGCAAGCTCAATGCCGACGGGCTGAGCCTGATATTCCCCGCTGCACTTTTAAACAGCCCGGCCTCAATGTTTGGCCATACCTTTTTAAGATTGGACCGCAAGGCCGCGCAGAAACCCGATTTATTGGCCTGGACACTTAACTTTGCCGCTCACGCGGGAGAGGGCCGAGGCTTGGGTTTTGCGTACAAGGGTTTGTCGGGGGCTTACCCGGGGCGCTTTACACTGGCACCCTATTACCAGCGTGTAAAAGCCTATAGCGAGATAGAAAACCGCGATATCTGGGAGTACGAACTTAATTATAGTCCGCAGGAAGTGCGCTTTATGCTCCTGCATTTATGGGAGTTATTACCGGCCTATTTTGATTATTATTTTATTGATGAAAATTGTTCCTACCACTTGTTAGCGTTGCTCGAGGTGGCAAAGCCACAATTAAATGTAAGCCAGAATTTTTATTGGGATGCCACACCTGCCGATACCGTTCGAGCCCTGGCCAATGTTCCGGGCCTGATAAAAAAAGTGAAATATCGGCCCTCCCTACGTCGCCATATTAATGCCCGTGTAGAGACCATGAGCTTTGCCGATCAACACATAGCAAAATCCCTGGCTCTCGGTGAGCTGCCGTTGACTGATGAAAAGCTTGCGGTTTTGTCCCCAAGTTCGCAGGTTGAGGTGCTCGAATTGGCTGCCGCGTATCTGGCGTATGTACAGGCTAGTAGTCATCAGCGAGAATATGCCATTGATGACCTTCCTGTTCCTGTGTCTAGGGGTAGCCAGCGACAACGCGATAGGCAGCATCACTTATTAACAGCGCGTAGTGCTATGACAGCTGTAGCGACACCAGTGCTGGTCCAGGAGCCCGCTTACCGCCCGGATCAGGGCCACGGTGGTCGGCGTATGGGCTGGCGCTACGGAACGGAGGCCTCGAAGGATTATCTACAATTTGATTTTCGCTGGGCCTACCATGACCTCTATGACCCCGATAATGGCTTTATTAAAGGCGCGCAGTTGGAATTTTTAAAACCATCTTTACGCTATTACCCGGCGTCGCAGAACTTGCAATTGGAGAGTCTGGATTTTGTCGATATTATTTCGGCACCGGCCCGCACTTACTTTATTCGGCCCTTTTCCTGGCGGGCCTCTGCGGCGCTGCAACGCTACCAGCTTGAAGACGATGAGCGGCCCTTGTTGGGGGTTTTTAAGGGCGGCCTTGGCTTGAGCTACGCATTCAACAAGCAAGGCCTGGCGTCAATATTTGCCAATAGCCAATTACTTACCGGCGCTGAACTGGCGCATGGCATGGCTTTCGGCCTGGGTGTCAGTGCAGAAATGACTTATACAATGGGGGATAAGTGGAAGGCCGGTTTTTACACGCAATTACTGCAGTATGTGGAGGGGCAAAGTGAAACGACTTACCAGGTGGGTGGCCGACTGCGCTTTAGTGTTGATCAAGAGAGTGCGGTTTTATTCGAGCTCACTCAACAAAGGCAGTTCTCCAGTTCCTTTTTACAAGCTCAGCTTTCCTGGCAGGGCTATTTCTAGTGCAAGGTTGGTTTGCCGTTTCGAGAATGTTTGGGGATTGATTTTAAGCAATGATTTTTTTCAGGGCCTGGCTCGCCTCCGGCAGTAAGTCCTCACCACCAGCGGCAAGGTATTCGCCAATCTGTTTCTTCATCAGCGGCGACCAGAATTTATCCATATGATTGGCGGCACTGGTTATTCTCGCCTCGGCAGTGGCGGCGGGAATATTCTGCACAATTTGATTGGCCATTTTTACCAGGTGTTCACTACTGTTTGCTGACACGGGTTTGCTTCCTTTATTTCAAGTTTCTTTTAAGAGGCGATGCGCTGGGGGTGGGTATAGACCATATGGCGACCACTGCGAGCAAAGCCAACAAGAGTGATGTTGACCTGCTCTGCCAGGCGCACGGCGAGGCTGGTGGGGGCCGATACGGCGACCAGCATGCCGACACCCATCACCGCAGCTTTTAACACCAGCTCGTAGCTGGCACGGCTGGAGATGAGGACAAAGCGTTCGGCAGTGGCGGAATTTGGCTGGCAACAGGCGGCCCCATACAGCTTGTCCAGGGCGTTGTGGCGGCCGACATCCTCGCGCAACAATTCGATAGTGCCATCGCTGGCGCACAGTGCGGCTCCGTGTACGGCGCCGGTAATGGCCTGCAGGGGTTGCTGGCTCTCCAGCTGTGCGACGGCGCTTTCGATGGCGCCGTGGCTGAAGCTCTGTTGCGAGGTGACCGGGGCGGGTTGGCGAATTGCCTGTTCGAGAGATTCCGCGCCGCAGAGCCCACAACCGGTGCGCCCGGTCATATTGCGTCGCGCCGCTTTGAGCAGGGCGAAGCGCTCGTTGCTAATGCGCATCGCCACCTCTATGCCATCGTCGAGCTGCCGAGTGTTGAGTTCGTAGAGCTGCGCCGGGCGTTCGATAATGCCTTCGGTGAGGCTAAAGCCCAGGGCGAAATCTTCCAGGTGATCGGGGGTGGTCATCATCACCACGTGGGAGATGCCGTTGTAGACCAACGCCACCGCGACCTCCTCGATCAGCTGGTCGTCGACGGACACACTGGCGCCCAGGCGCCAGTCGTGTGCGGTAAAGGACGAACTAACGGCGGGCGTTAGCGCGTCGTCGTTAACCGGGGGTGCGACTGCTTTCATCCCGGCGCCGCGCTTTTTTCAATAGGCTCTGTTGCTGTTCGTTGAAGGCCTGCTGGCGTTCCTGCCAGGCCGAGGGTGCGGTGACCTTGCTGACTTCAACCGCCGTGACTTTGTACTCCGGACAGTTGGTGGCCCAGTCGGAATTGTCGGTGGTGATTACATTGGCGCCGGACTCGGGGAAGTGGAAAGTGGTGTAGACCACGCCGGCCGGCATGTTGTCGCTAACCTTGGCGCGCAGTACCGTGTCGCCAACGCGGCTTTTGATGCCCGCCCAATCGCCGTCTTTAATACCGCGCTCCTCGGCGTCGTGGGGGTGAAGCTCGATAATGTCTTCACTGTGCCACTGATTGTTCTCGGTGCGGCGGGTTTGCGCGCCGACGTTGTACTGGCTGAGGATGCGACCGGTGGTGAGCAATAGTGGGAATTTGCGGTTGGCGCGCTCATCGGTGGGCACATACTCGGTGACCGCAAAGAAGCCCTTGCCGCGCACAAACTCGTTGATGTGCATGGTCGGGGTGCCGTCGGGGGCCTCGTCATTACAGGGCCATTGAATGCTGCCATCGCGGTCGAGCTTGTCGTAGTTAACGCCGGCAAAGGTGGGCATTAAGCGGGAGATTTCCTCCATGATTTCACGCGGGTGGTCGTAGTGCATATCGACGCCCAGCGCTTTGGCGAAACCCAGGGTCGCCTCCCAGTCGGCCAGTCCAGCTTGGGGCGGCATGGCCTGGCGCACCGGCGAAATACGCCGTTCGGCATTGGTAAAGGTGCCGTCTTTTTCGAGGAAGGACGAGCCCGGGAAAAACACGTGGGCGAATTTTGCTGTTTCGTTGAGGAAGAGGTCTTGTACAACGAGACATTCCAGGGAGGACAGCGCCGCTTCAACGTGGTGAGTGTTGGGATCCGACTGGGCGATGTCTTCGCCATGGCAGTACAGGCCCTTAAATTCACCGTCGATGGCGGCATCGAACATATTGGGAATGCGCAGGCCGGGCTCGGGGTCGAGATTGACCTGCCAGTCGCTTTCAAACAGTGAGCGAGTGTCGCCATCGGAAATGTGGCGGTAGCCGGGTAGCTCGTGGGGGAAGGAGCCCATATCGCAGGAACCCTGCACGTTGTTCTGCCCGCGCATGGGGTTGACGCCCACACCTTCACGACCGATGTTGCCGGTCAGCATGGCGAGGTTGGCGATGCCCATCACCGTGGTTGAACCCTGGCTGTGCTCGGTGACACCCAGGCCGTAGTAGATGGCGCCATTGCCGCCGGTGGCAAAGAGTCGCGCCGCTGCGCGGATGTCCGCGGCGGGGATGCCGGTGACGCCTTCGGTGGCTTCCGGTGAATGCCTGGCGTCGCCAATGAAGGCACGCCATTCATTAAAGGCTGGCGTTTCACAGCGCTCGGCGATGAATTCGCTGGCTTCCAGTCCCTCGTCGATAATCACGTGGGCCATGGCGTTGATAAAGGCGACGTTGGTGCCGGGCATCACGGGCAAGTGGTAGTCGGCCTTAATATGGGGGGCGTTGACCAATTCGATCTTGCGCGGGTCGACAATAATTAACTTGGCGCCTTCGCGCAGGCGTTTTTTCAGACGCGAGCCAAACACCGGGTGGGCGTCGGTGGGGTTGGAGCCCATCACCATCACCACGTCGGTCTGTGCCACAGAGGCGAAGGACTGGGTGCCCGCCGACTCACCGAGGGTGGTCTTTAAACCGTAGCCGGTGGGCGAGTGACAAACCCGGGCGCAGGTGTCGATATTGTTATTGCCGAAGCCGGCGCGCACCAGTTTTTGTACCAGCCAGACCTCTTCGTTGGTACAGCGCGAGGAGCTAATGGCGCCAATGCTGTTGTGGCCATGTTTCTTTTGGATGGCGCGCATGCGGTCGGCGGCAAAGGTAAAGGCTTCGTCCCAGCTGACTTCACGCCACTCGTCTTCAATCTTGTCGCGCACCATGGGTGAGGTGATTCTGTCCTGGTGGGTGGCGTAGCCAAAGGCGAAGCGACCCTTGACGCAGGCGTGGCCCTCGTTGGCCTTGCCGTCTTTCCAGGGGGTCATGTTGACCACGGTGTTGCCGCGCATCTCGGCCTTAAAGGCACAGCCGACGCCGCAGTAGGCGCAGGTGGTGATGACGCTGTGCTCGGGCTGACCGAGCTTGATAATGGTGTTTTCGGTCAGGGTCGCCGTCGGGCAGGCGCTGACACAGGCGCCGCAGGAGACGCAGTCGGAATCCATAAAAGCCTGGTTTTGACCGGGGCTGACCTTCGATTCAAAACCGCGACCGTCGATGGTCAGGGCAAAGGTGCCCTGGGTTTCCTCACAGGCGCGCACGCA
>MAAU01000050.1 GCA_002162825.1 Gammaproteobacteria bacterium 54_18_T64 | reverse complement strand
CGCGACCCACGCAAATGTGCCTTTATTGCCTACGGTGGCGCCCTGCCCGTCTTCAGTGCGTCCATCTGCCAGAAGCTGGGCATCAGCGACATGATTATTCCCGGCCAGAGTTCAGCCTTTTCCGCCTACGGTCTACTCGAAGCGGACTACATTCGCAGAGAGTCTTCAACCATTGGCTGGCTAGTCGGTAAGGAAGAAAGCTATGACCACATGATCGCTACCCGAGACCGCCTTGAGCAGCTCATCCGCGACGACCTGCAGGCCGCCGGTTTTGCCAACGACGAGATGAAAATCACCTACGGCGGCGACTTCCGCTACGTCGGCCAACTGGCAGAAATGTATATGCCCATGGCTAAGGGCGATGTTGGAAAGGAATACGGTACTGCCATAAGCCCGGTATTTAACAACGCCTACGAAGAGGAATTTGGCCCCGATACGGCCTGGAACGAGTCCGATCTGATGCTGGTCAATTACGTCGTCACCGGTATCGGCATCCGCCAAAAACCCGACATCCAACCCAGTGCCGCAGAGCCCCACCCCGCCGATGAGGCCATCTCCTCAACGCGACGCCTATTCCTACCCGACGAACAAAGCTGGGTGGAAACGCCGATTTACGATGCCTCCAAACTTGGCCCCGGCGCCCACTTTGAAGGCCCCGGCATTATCGATTGTAAGGACACGACGATTTACATCCCCCGCAAGGCACTGGCACGACGGGATGAATACAATAATTTTAGAGTTAGCCTCTAAGAGCTAAGGGCAGGAGAATAATAATGAACAACACTGCGCTCCCCACATCACCAAATGACAGCGACGAATTTGACCCCATCACCGCCGAGGTGATTCGCTCGGCGCTGGACAACATCACCACCGAAATGAGCCTGGTACTGCTGCGCACCTCGGGCTCACCGGTGCTGACTGAATCAAAAGATTTCTCCACCGTGGTGTTTGACGCGGAGCTGAACCAGATCGGCAGCTCCGGTTATATCTTGCTGCACATGTCGTCGTCGCGGCTCGGCGTAGAAGCCGTCGCCAAGGTCCGCGCACCCCACGATGTACAAGCCGGCGATGCCTTTATTTGTAACGACCCCCACACCAGTGGCGCCTTGCACCAGGGCGATGTGGGCATTGTGATGCCGGCATTTCACGGCGATAAGCTCGTCGGCTGGACCTTTGCCAATGCCCATTTAATGGATATTGGCGGCTCAGCCATCAGTGGTTTTGCACCCGAGGCACGCGATACCTATTCCGAAGCCCTGCGTTTTCCCGGCACCCGCGTCGCCCGCAATGCCGTTCTTGACCCAGAGTGGGTCGGCTTTATGCGCAATAACGTGCGTGTGCCGGTGTCGTTTATCAGCGATCTACGCAGCCTGGTTGCCGCCTGTAATGTCGGCAGTGAGCGCATGAGCCGACTGATTGACGAGTACGGCGAGCCAACGCTAAAAAAATACATACATTACAATATCGAACTCAGCGAAAAGGCCCTGCGTGCACGCATCGCTCGCCTTCCGGACGGTAATTACCAAACCTTCGACTATGTGGAATACGACGGCTTTGAGGACAACGGCCTCAATCCGATATTTTGCGATATGAGCGTCGACGGCGACAAACTCAAATTCAAGTTCTCCGGCTGCCCCCAGGTCACCGCCTTTATCAACGCCGGGCGCTCCGCTGTTGAGGGCAGTTTAATTGCCCCCATCATGTGTCAGTTCGCCCCCGACATCCCCTTTAACCAGGGCTTCTGGAACTGCCTCGAAATTGATCTCGGCGAGCCCGGCAGTATTATCAATCCGCTCGTGCCCGCTCCCGTCACCAGCGGACACGCCTCTACCGGCATGCGCGCAGGGCGCATGGTGCAGGAAGCACTGTCGGCAGCCTGCGCCGCCTCGGATGACGAAGAGCTGCGCAGCCGCGTATCGGCACAATCCTCAGGCGCGGTGACCTTAGGCATCTGGTTTGGCAATGACAATAAGGGTAAGCCCTCCATGTTTATGCCCTTCGGTATGGCCGTTGGCATTGGCGGCCCCGGGCAAACCATCGGCGACGGCCAGGATTGCTACGGCATGCAATCGACACTGGCCATTAAATGGGCCGATGTGGAAGTACAGGAACTGGATTCCCCGGTATTAATGCTGTGGCGCAAAATTCTCCCCAATGCCGGCGGTGCAGGTGCCATGCGCGGTGGCCTGGCCATCGACGAAGCCTTTACGCTCTACGGAGCCGACAATTTTGTCGGCATGAATTTTCAAAGTGGCGCAGAGATCCCGGCCCGTGGCTTTGCTGGTGGCATGCCCGGGGGCAATGGCAAGGCCTGGTTAATTCGCAATAGCGAAGTCGACAAGCTGCTCGCCCAGGGCACCCTACCCAGCTCCCCCAAATTGGTTCAAGGTGAGGTTGACCACAGCCTGCGTGGCTGCCAAACCAATATTACTCTTAGTAAGGGCGAAGTCTTCAGGGGCATAGCCGGTGGCGGTGGTGGCCTCGGCGACCCCTTTCTGCGCGACCCCGTAAAATTACAACAGGATTTAATCGACGGCGCTATAACCAGCCGTGCAGCCCAAGAGCTCTATGGTGCCGTACTTTGCCATGGCAGCGCGACGAAAGTGGATGCCAGCGCAACCTGGGCTAAGCGCAATGCCCTGCGTGCAGCCCTCGTACCCGGTGCCAGTGTCGACCTACAAAATTCAACCACTGACACAGCCCATGAAGGTATAAGCTGTAGCGACGGCAACTGGGCCTGCGCTCACTGCAAGAAACCACTCGCCAGTAGCGATGCCAACTGGACAACAGCAACCCACAGCCGGGAGCGCGATCTCGCCGCTGTATTTGAGGCCGCGCAAACCGTCACCCGGCGGCGCGAGCAAAACCCGGTGACGCTGCTCGAACATTACTGCCCCGCCTGCGCAGCCTGTTTAAGTGTGCAGGTCAACCTGGCGCAGGAAAACACACCTGTTTATCGCCTGAAAAATTAAATAATAAATATTGGAAACCTAATGACAGAAAATTCTTGCGTGATTTTAAAAAAAGAAAACCGCGTTCTAACTATTACCCTCAACCGTCCCAATGCCCTCAACGCATTTAATGACGATCAATACGACGCTGCAGCCAATGCCCTGAGTAGCTCCGCCACAGACGACAATATTGCGGTGGTCATTATTACCGGAGCGGGCCGTGCCTTTACCGCCGGGCAGGATCTCGATGAAATGTCCACGCCACGCCAACACAACGATGGCAAGCGCCACGGCTTCCACTATTTTATCGACACCCTGGCCAACTTCCCCAAGCCCATTATTGCCGCCGTTAACGGCATGGGTGTCGGCATTGGCCTGACCATGCTACCCCACTGCGACTTTGTCTTTATCAGTGAAGCCGCGCGTTTAAAAGCGCCCTTCTCCACCCTTGGTGTCACCGTCGAGGCCGGCAACTCCTTTCTTTTACCCGAGCGCGTGGGCTGGGCCAACGCCGCCCACATCCTCTACAGCGCGGAATGGATTGACGCGGATAAAGCCGTGGAAATAGGCCTGGCCTGGAAAAAAACCAGGGCCGAACAATTAATACCAGAAGCCGAAAAACTCGCCACACTAATAGCGGCCATGCCCATCACCTCTCTGGTACACACCAAAAACCTGGTGCTGGCACCGCGCCTCGACGCCATTAAAGCCGCACGCAAACGAGAAACCGCTGCCTTTGTCGAACTTGTTGGCGCACCGGCCAACCGAGAAGCGATTCAAGCCTTTAAGGAAAAGCGGCCAGCCAATTTCACCAACTTACCCGAACAATAAATTCCAATATTCATAATATTAAAATAAAGGAGAGAAAAGATGAGATTAACAACACCGCGCATACCCCCCGTTGAGCCTGAAGAATGGACCGAAGAACAGCTGCAGGCCCTGGGCATGGATATTAAAGACCTGCAGGCCAATATCGGATCGCCGGACAAAGTTTTTAATGTGATAAAAACCTTGATTCGCTATCCCGATCTTTTTAAAGCCTGGCTCGGCTTTGCCAATCACGTAATGTTTAACTCTAGCCTGGCACCGAGAGATCGAGAGATTGTTATTTTGCGCATCGGCTGGCTCTGCCAGTCGGGTTATGAATTTGGTCAGCATATAATTATTGGGCGCAATGCCGGTTTGAACGATGGCGAAATGAAAGCCATTGCGGTGGGAGCCAATGCCCCCAACTGGTCCGAAGCCGAACAAACCTTAATTAAAGCCACCGACGAATTACACGCCGATGCCTTTATTAGTAATGCCACATTTGCCGAGCTGACAGAGCATTTTGAAGAAAAACAAATATTCGACGTGATTTTTGCCGTTGGTCAATACAATATGGTTTCGATGGCCTTAAATAGCACCGGCGTACAACTCGACGAAGGCATACCTGAATACAAGGCCTTTGTGGAAGGTGAAAATTAAAACATTGACGTAGGGAAGTCGTAAAACATGTCCGACACACACATGAGCCTTGAGGTCGTCGATGGCGTTGGCCTGATCACCCTCAACCGACCCGATGAAGGCAACCCAGTGGTTCAGGGCATGGTCGAGGAGTTGCTCGACAAGGCCATCATCTGCGACGAAGACCCCGCCATTCGCGCCGTCGTGCTAACCGGTAAAGGGCCTATGTTCTGTGTCGGCGGTGGTTTGAAAGATTTTGCCGAGCAAGGCGATAACATCACCCGCCATTTAAAACTGGTCACGCAGTTATTTCATGGTGCCATTTCCAAATTTAACCGCATGGCGCCACCGGTTATCGCCGCGATTAATGGCACTGCGGCCGGTGGCGGCCTAAGCCTGGCACTGACTACCGACCTGGCCATATCAGCCGCATCGGCCAAATTCACCATGGCCTACACCAATGCGGGCCTCGCCCCCGATGGTAGCTCCAGCTTCTACCTCGCCAAAATGGTCGGTATGCGCCGCGCCAAGGAAATGGCTCTACTCAATACCGTCCTCAGTGCCGAGCAAGCCCTCGACTGGGGTTTAATTAATCGCGTTGTGCCCGATGACCAGCTCATGAGCAGTGCCATGGAGATGGCCCGCAAGCTGGCCCAAGGTTCAATGACGGCCTATGGCGAAACCAAAAAACTGATGCTGGCCGGTGCCACCGAAAGTCTCGAGTCGCAAATGGAACTCGAGGGTCGCGCTATTTCATCACTCGCCGGTAGTCCCGATGGCCGCGAGGGCGTCGGCGCTTTTATCGATAAGCGCAAGCCCGAATTTAAAAACTAATTGAGGACTTCCATCCGGGCCTAAGGGCTTGAGCACAGTCAATAAGTGCTCGAGCCCTTACTAGGGAAATGAACGTACTTCATTTCTTAGATGAGGCTTTGAGTTCTGTTTTTATTGTTTTTTCTCATCAACTTTCATACCCAGTGCCTTGCGTGTCGCCTCGGGTAAACCACTGGGATCGAGAAGCGTATCGTAAAGCTTCAACCAATGGGTATGGGCTAGCTGGTGTAAGTGGAAAGCATTATCCATGGCCAGCTCACGACCCTGGGCATCCTGACAGGCGTTGATGGCCTTCTTGGTTAATTTCAGGGCAAAGCGCGATTTGGCGGCAATTTTGCGGGCCATCACCAACGTTGCCTCCTCGAGTTCATCCCGCGATACCACTTGATTCACCATCCCTAAACGCAGGGCATCATCAGCGAGAATGGCATCTGAGGTAAATAACATTTCCTTCGCCTTGCGGGCACCCACTTCCCAGAAGTGAGTAAAGTGCTCAATACCACTAACACCAAAACTCACCGTGGGATCGGTAAAACTGGCATCATCCGTGGCAATAATAATGTCGCAGGGCCAGGCCAGCATCAAACCACCGGCGATACATTTACCCTGTACCGCGGCGATGGTTGGCTTGGGGATATTGCGCCAGCGCTCGCTAAAGCCCAGATAGATTTCTTCCTCACGGCTCATTTGCGCCTCGGCACCCTCACAGGTAAAACCACACAGCGGGCCGACAGTCTCGTGGTCATACATATTCTCGTACCAGTTCTGCTCACCCAGGTCGTGACCCGATGAGAAATGCTTGCCCTTGGCGGCGAGAATAATGACGCGAATATCATCATCGTGGGCGGCACGGTCGAAGGCTGAATTCAATTCGTAGAGAAACTGCGTGTTTTGAGCATTGGCCGTCGCTGGACGATTGAGCACAATGCGGGCAATGCCGTCTTCGGGTGTTTCATAAAGAATGTATTCCGCATTAAAATCTTTAGTCATTATTATTTTCCTATTATTTTCTTATTACTATAAAGAAAAAATTTGTTTCTATGATTCAATTTTATCCTGGGTACGCGTTTCAAAGTCACTGCCACTGTGGCGCTCATGAAGCTGCCCTTCCTCTGGGCCCCAGGTGCGATTCACCATCTGCCCACGCTGCACAGCCTTGCGAGCAGCCACTTTTTTCGCCCAGCGCATAAGATGAATATAAGAATTGGTACTAAGAAACTCGGACGCGTCATAGATACCTTCCACCATCAGCAGGCCATACCAGGGCCAAATGGCGATATCGGCGATGCTGTACTCATCACCGCACATATACTGTTTATCCGCCAGATGGCGATCGAGTACATCCAACTGGCGTTTTACTTCCATGGCATAGCGATCAATACAGTATTCAATTTTGCTCGGCGCATAGGCGTAGAAATGACCAAAGCCACCACCCAGATAGGGCGCGCTGCCCATTTGCCAAAACAACCACGACAAGCATTCCGCTCGACCGGCCGGCTCAGCGGGCAGCAAGGCGCCAAATTTTTCCGCCAAATAGAGCAGCATGGCACCGGACTCAAAGATTCGCGTAGGTGAGCCCGTGCTTTGGTCCAGCATGGCGGGGATTTTAGAATTTGGATTCACCTCGACAAAACCACTGCCAAATTGATCGCCCTCAGAGATATCAATTAAATAGGCATCGTACTCGGCGCCACTCTTACCCAGGGCCAGTAACTCCTCCAACATCACCGTGACCTTGACACCATTCGGGGTGCCCAGGGAATACAGCTGTATTGGGTGCTGGCCCAGGGGCAGAGGCTTTTCATGGGTGGGGCCGGCGATAGGTCGATTGATACTCGCCCAGCGTCCACCGCTTTCAGCGTCCCATGTCCACACCTTGGGGGGCGTATAGTTTGAGGTTTCATTCATTATTATTGACCCTTGTTGATATCAGCAATGTAGGGGTCAAAATACAGGGCTGGCTGGCTAGAGTCTATTTCTCACGCCTTTTTATTGCCCTGCCAATAGTAGGGCCGGGGTTGATACTCGACCCACTATCGCCGCTCTGTTGTTTCACTGCCTACACCATGGCCTCACCAATAAAAAACACTAGAATCACCAACAATTAAAGTTGAAGTGATGACGGTCAATGACTAAGCCAAATAAAATTAACGACGGCCCCCTGCAACTGCTAATTAGCCACTGGCAGGGCAATAAGGGTAGAGACCTGTCACCGACGCCCGATGGTGAAGCCATCACCTCTTATTGCGAATAGCCTGGTCTTTAGCGAGGCCGATACTGTCACCACTGCCGGGTAGCAAAGCCTGGCTGTATTGCGCTACCACCAAGTGGTGAAACGACTCAGCGACAATGAGGTCTTTCACGATGAAAGTGGTTACTGGATGTGCGACGCCGAGCGGCAGATGGCGATGCACTCCCTGCTCATCCCCGTGCCGTGGGTATTCTCGCTGGCGGATCTTCCACCACTGATCCAGCAGCAGATAACCTAGCATTAAACATAGACGCCAAAATTGACGATCCCAACGAGTCAATTACCCAGTCACCCTTTATGCGCAACAATGCAAAAACCATCGGCTTTGAACAGCAAATCAGGGTCAATGCTAGGTCTTTGCACTACAGGGAGACCAGCGTGCTCGATATCTATGGCAAGATTGTCAGACACCGTGACGAAAACGGCTTAGAACCTCGCCCCAATTAAACTGTGCTTAAGAGCTGACGTAAAAGAACTTAGTAAAATAGGGCAAATTTAAAGGCAAGCTTCGGGTACGGAAGACCTTGCCCCATGTAAAAACCCCCACCGTATCGAAGTGGAACTGAACACGGCCTTACATAGCGCACGCCAGCGGGTTATCGCTGCAAGCGCGCGTCGCGAAAACCGTACCACGCCACCAGGCCTCCCAATAAACACAGGCCAGAGGCGACATTAAAGATCTGTGTCGCACCGTAGTGCCAGAAATGGCCCGCTAAATAAGAGCCTCCGGCGCCACCAATACCGAAACTGATAGCCCCATACAACGCCTGTCCCCCCGCTTGCGTGCCACCCTGAAACAAACGACGAATCGATTCAATCGACGCTGCATGGAAGGTGCCAAAGCTAAAGGCATGCAGGCATTGTGCAAGTATCAACACCCACAACCAGTCGCCGCCGTTGCCAATCATGTACCAGCGCAGGGCCGCCAGCAGCAAACTGGCGATAAGTACCAAGCGCACACCCACCTTCACTAAAAGTGTGTGCATCACCATGAAAATAAATACCTCGGCGACCACGCCGATGGACCACAAATAACCAATGGCGCTACGGGAAAAACCCATCTCTTCGAGATAAATACTAAAAAAACTGTAGTAGGCACCATGAGCCATTTGCAACAAGGTGCCGGCAATCAGAAAGGCAATCACCGTGGGTTGGCGTACCACCTGCCAGAGGCTTTGTCGCTTGTGCTCCCGAACCCCGACACTGGGCTGGGGAATTAACAGGCTACTAATAAAAATGCAGGCCAGGAGGCCAATACCCACCCAGGGAAAGAGCTGGATACTAATGTATTCAAAATAATAGCCGCCACCGACCACGGCCAGAATAAAACCAATCGAACCCCAAACTCGCACCAGGCTATAACGTTCGGGTTTATCCTTTAAAAAACCCAGGGTTATGACTTCGTACTGGGGCAAGATGGCATTCCAGAAAAAGCTGTAGCCAGCAATCACCAGCGCCAGCCAATAAAAGCTTTGGTTGATGGTGATGCCTAAAAAGCAGAATAAACCGAGAAAGGAGCCGAGACGTAAAATAGCCAGGCGACGACCGGTGACGTCACCGAGCCAGGCCCAAAGATTGGGCGCAATCAACTTGGTGATCATCGGCACTGCGAGCAGCAGACCGATGCGCTCTGGGGTAAAACCCAGGTGCTGTAAATACAGCGGCCAATAGGGATACATACCGCCGAGCAGGGCAAAATAGAAAAAATAAAAACCAGAAAGCCGCCAATACGGCAGTGCTACTTCAGTTTCCCCAGGCCCCGGTTGCGGCGCGTCATTAGTTGTCGGCAATTATTCGCCAGCCTCGTGACCGGACCCGGCACCCACTTCGGGTGGCAGTGGCTTCAGCTGAGTCTCGACATTTTGATTCTGGCCGCGATGGCGCAGGGCGTGATCCATCAATACCAGGGCCAGCATGGCCTCGGCAATGGGCGTGGCGCGAATGCCGACACAGGGGTCGTGGCGTCCCTTGGTGGAAACCTCAACCGACTCGCCGCGAACATTCACCGATTGGCCGGGCAGACGGATGCTGGAGGTGGGCTTGAGTGCCAGGTGGGCGACGATGCGTTGCCCGGTGGCGATGCCGCCGACAATGCCACCGGCATGGTTCGACAAAAAGCCCTCGGGGCTCATCTCGTCCCGGTGCTCCGTACCCTTTTGCTCAACAGTGGCAAAACCGTCGCCAATTTCCACACCTTTGACCGCATTAATACCCATTAAAGCACCGGCGATATCGGCATCGAGTCGATCAAACACCGGCTCACCCAGGCCCGGTGCCACGCCCTCGGCAACCACGGTGAGCTTGGCGCCGATGGAGTTACCCTCTTTCGACAAGACCTGCATATAGGCTGCCATGTCCTCAACCTTGTCGGCATCCGGGCAGAAGAAGGGGTTATTGTCGATTTCATCCCAGTCGACCTTGTCGATGGTGATGGGGCCGAGCTGACTTAAATAGCCGCGCACGCTAATGCCCAGAGTTTCGGCCAGATACTTTTTGGCAATGCCCCCGGCAGCCACACGCATGGCCGTTTCACGCGCCGATGCACGCCCACCACCGCGATAGTCGCGCACACCGTATTTTTGAAAATAGCTGTAGTCGGCGTGGGCCGGGCGAAACATGTCTTTGATGTCGCCGTAATCCTTGGAGCGCTGATCGGTGTTTTCAATCAATAGGCCAATAGAGGTGCCGGTGGTGCGACCCTCAAACACACCGGACAGTATGCGTACCTGATCGGCCTCACGGCGTTGGGTGGTATAGCGCGACTGGCCGGGTTTGCGTCGGTCGAGGTCCACTTGCAAATCGGCTTCGCAAAGCGCCAACCCTGGAGGGCAGCCATCGATAATACAACCCAGTGCAGGCCCGTGACTCTCGCCAAAGGTGGTAACGGTAAACAGTTTTCCAAAGGTATTGCCTGGCAAGGGTGACTCCAAATCATCTATTCGAAAAAATTACGCCGCTATTATAAACCCAGCGCCCATAAAAAAGGGACTTGCCGCTGTTGAGCAACGACTCAGCGTCATTGCGAAAAAACGGCCTCATGCTCGATCAGCTCAGCCTGGGTGAGAACAAAAACGCCGAAGCCGCCGCGCTCAAATTCCAGCCAGGTAAAGGGCACAGCGGGAAAGGCCTGTTCAAGATGCACGGCACTATTGCCAACCTCAACCACCAGCACACCGCCCTCATTGAGATAGGCCGCGGCTTCACGTAACAGTCGCCGGGTAAAGTCGAGGCCATCCTCACCCGACTCAAGCGCCAGTGCCGGTTCGCAATGATATTCCTCGGGCATTGCCCCGTAGTCCGCCGCATCGACGTAGGGCGGGTTGGAGACGATGAGATCAAAGCGCTGGTCGATATTTGCAAACAAGTCTGACTCGAGGGCAGATACCCGCGAGCTCAATTTGTGCTGCACAATATTCTCACCGGCAACCACCAGAGCGTCGGCAGAAATATCACTCAACACCACCTCGGCAGTGGGAAAGGCATAGGCACAGCCAATACCGATGCAACCACCACCGGTGCAAAGGTCGAGAACCGCCATCGGCTCATCGGCCAACCAGGGCGCAAAACCCCCTTCGACCAGCTCGGCAATCGGTGAACGGGGAATCAGCACCCGCGCGTCGACCTTGAATTTAAGACCGGCAAACCAGGCCTCACCGGTTAAATAAGGTACCGGTATACGGCCCTCAATACGGCGGGTGAACAGCGCCAGTATCGCCCTGCCCTCACTCGGCGTCAGGCGAGCATCGAGGATTTGCTCGCGACCCTCCCGCCCCAAATGCAGGGCGTGAAGCACCAGAGCCAGAGCATCATCCCAGGCATTGTCGTTGCCGTGACCGAAATACAAGTCGGCTTCGTTAAAACGGCTGGTGCCAAAGCGAATGTAGTCGCGTACTGTGTATAGGTGCTCGACGAGTTCTGGTAAGATTTTTGCTGTGCTATTCGATACGGTGTTCAAGGTAGCTCTTGGCCTCAATAAGCGATGGCGACAAGCCACCACTGTAATTTCTCAGAAGCGGCCATTATAATCCCCTCAACAAAAAAAGATCAGTCTCGCCGGACCGAATAGCTCCTATTGAATAGCACTTTTATTGAAATAGCTTGATGAGCAGGCCTGATAACATGCCTTAAAGCTGATCGACACATTATAACGACGAATTTTACCATTGAGACCGGACAGTATTATGGAAGAGCAATACGCCCAAATTATCGCGGACATCGGAGAAGATCTGAAGCGCCCAGGCCTTGTCGATACCCCAAAACGTGCCGCGAAGGCCTTTAAATTTCTGACCGAGGGCTACCACCTCGACATCGACGAGGTGGTCAACAACGCCCTCTTTCCCAGCGACTCCAGTGAAATGGTTATCGTCAAGGACATCGAATTGTATTCCCTGTGCGAACACCACTTACTGCCCTTTGTCGGTGTTTGCCACGTCGCCTATATTCCCGATGGCAAGGTGATTGGCCTTTCTAAGATTGCCCGCATCGTCGATATGTACGCCCGACGCCTGCAAATACAGGAAAATCTCGCCACCCAGATCGCCAATACCATTGAGGAGATCACCGGTGCTCTCGGCGTTGGCGTCATTATCGAAGCCAAGCATATGTGCATGATGATGCGCGGTGTCGAGAAGCAGAACTCGAGTATGAAAACCTCGGCCATGTTGGGTACTTTCCGCAACAACCAACCCACTCGCAGTGAATTTTTATCGCTTATACAGTAGGCGCACCGAGTAACAACCCGAAGCGATAACCCTTAGTTAGCTAGCCGCGTTACAAAGCGCTAGCAGGGGGCTGTTGACACATTTCTGCCAGCGGCGCTGCCAGTATTTGCCAGGCATTGTCGAGCAGGCGGGGCTGCGCCGCCGCCGTGGGGTGCAGGCCATCGGTCTGTATCAAGCCCTGTTGGCCAACCACTCCCTGTAGAAAAAACCCCAAAAATAGTACCGAGTCATTGTCACCGGCACGGCCCATGGCCCGCGCGAACAGATCCACATAGGCGGCACCGAGGTTGGCTGGCATCAACATACCTAACAGGGCAACCTGTGCTCCAGCCCCCTCGGCAAGGGCCGCCATTTGCTGCAAATTCTCAGTCATTTTCTGTGGCGACAAACCGCGCAAACCATCGTTGCCACCGAGTTCAATAACCACCAATCCGGGCCGGTGAGTGGCCAACAAAGCTGGTAAACGCGCCAAACCACCGGCGCTGGTTTCTCCGCTGACCGAGGCATTGTGAACATTGACACTCGCACACTGTGGCTCGAGACGCTGCTCTAGCAGAGCCACCCAGCCATCGCGCTTGTCTATTCCATAGGCTGCACTGATACTATCCCCCAGTACCAAGATTGATTGTCGGCTACCTGCCTGCCGGTATTCGCCGCTGGCCAATGCCCCTGGCCCCAACGAAAGTCCGTATAAAAATACTATTGCCACCAAGAGCCGATAGCCCATGAACTCATCCCCTATGCCTGCCGCCCCCCCACCGCCAAGTGCTCAGCGGGCTAGCCCCCTGCTTGAAGTCAGCGCAATCGCCAAACACGTACAGGGGCCAGAGGGCGAACTTACCCTACTTAAAGATATCAACTTTACCCTATCCGGCGCTGAAAGCCTCGCCATTACTGGCCCCTCGGGCAGCGGTAAAACCACCCTGCTAGGGCTACTCGCCGGGCTCGACACCCCATCACGGGGTGAAATACGTCTCGATGGCAAGACCTTCAGTTCACTCAGCGAAGACCAGCGCGCCAGTGCTCGGGGTGCCACCTGCGCCTTTGTGTTTCAGGAATTCCACCTCGTGGCCGATATGAATGTGCTGGAAAACGTCATGTTACCGCTGGAATTGGCGGGCCGAGAAAAGCCGGCCGCCAGCGCCAAAGACTGGCTAGAAAGGGTTGGCCTCAGTCATCGTATGCGTCACTTCCCCTCGACCCTATCGGGCGGTGAGCAGCAACGCGTTGCCCTGGCCCGAGCCTTTGCCGTACAACCGCGCCTCTTATTTGCCGACGAACCCACCGGCAGCCTCGACCACGCCAATGGCAAGCGCATTATCGACCTACTATTTGAGCTAAATCAGCACAGCGCTGCGGCACTGGTATTGGTGACCCACGACCCACAGCTGGCCAGCCGCTGCCAGCACCATCTTGAATTACATGAGGGCACTATTATTAATAGCTCCTTTGCCGACGCAAAAGCTGTCACTGCATCGCCAGTCGAAAAAGCCATCCCTCATGAGTAAACTCTTGCGCCCCTGGCGCGATCACAGCTTTCAGCTCCTGGCCCTGGCCCTGGCCATCGCCGCCTTTGCACTGAGCGCGGTGATTTTTCTGCGCGCCGAACTGGAGCAACGCTTTAGCGTCAGTACGGCCGAGGCACTGGGCGGCGATTTAGTACTCGCCGGTAGCCGCACACCGGAGCCCCAGCAGCTCGCAAAAATTGCGTCACTGCGGGTGTCACAGATTATCGACTTCTCCAGCGTACTGGTGCACAACGATGCCCTGTTGCTGGTCAGCGCCCGCGCCGTCGATGCCAACTACCCCCTCTTCGGGCAAATACAGCTCGCCAACGACCGCTTTGCCGATGAGTATTCACAAAATAAGGGCCCCGCCCCCGGCCGTGTCTGGGTCGCCGATCAGGTCATCGACCGGCTCAATATTGCCGTTGGCGCAACACTCACGGTTGGTAGCAAGGCGCTCGAGATCAGCGCCATTATTCGCCAGTTACCCGACCAAAATGCTGGCTTTTACAGCATGAATCCGCGCATTGTCCTCAACAGTGTCGATCTCGCCGCCACCGGCGTAATGGGCCCCGGCACCCGCATTCGCCAGCAGAGCGTGGTCGCTGGCGAGCCTGAGGCCATCCAACAACTGGCCCTGAACCTGGATACCAGCCTACGCCCCGACCAAAAACTCGAGACTGTCGCCGACGCCGCCCTGCGCAGCCTCGGCCCCCTGCGCCAACTCAGCCTCTGGGCCAACCTCGCCGTACTCTTAATCAGCCTGCTCTGCGGTGCGGCCATTTATTTGGCCACCGCGCAACGAGTGCGCCGCCGCGCAAAATTGGCCGGACTACTACGCAGTTTTGGCGCCAGCCGCTATCAGGTGATCGCGCAGCTACTGGGCTGGGAGTTTCTCGCCATACTGCCCGCCGTCACCGTCGGCAGCGCCCTCGGCATCGCCTTGATTAATCTGACATTGGGCACCGGCGGCTCGCTACCTGGCCCATCAATGATCTCCGCCAGCGCCCTCGAATGGTCCAGCGCCCTGTTCGCTCCCCTACTACTGTGGCTAGCCTTCGCCCTACCCCGGCTCAGCGCACTGGTGCGGGTACCGGCCATTGAGATACTGCGCCAACGCCAGCAGAGCAGCGTGCTCGGTACCAATATTGAACTGCTCGCCGCACTCAGCGCACCGGTATTACTCGCGGGTCTACTCACCGCCTCCCTCGGCGAATTAGGCCGGGTACTGGGCTTGATTGCCGCCCTCGGCGTACTGCTACCCGCCCTGCTCTGGCCCCTGATTAAAAGTCTCGACCTCGCCAGTGCACGCCTACCCTTGGCCGCACGGCTAGCCATTCGGCGTCTCAGCCGCCGCCCGGCCCTGACCCTGCCATTGTTGGTATCACTGACCCTGGCCATCACGGTACTGACACTGGCCGGGCAAACCGGCTCACAACTGTTAGCAGACTGGCGCACTCGCCTGCCCAGCCAGGCGCCCAATCACTTTGTACTCAACCTCTTTGGGCAAGATATGCCCGCCCTCGAGCAGTGGCTAGAACAACACGAGGCCATCGCCCAGCCCCTCTATCCCGTGGTACGAGGTCGTCTTAGCACTATCAACGGCGTGCCTGTGAAAGAGGCCGTCACCAAGGAAAAGAAATCCGCCCAGCGACATTTGAATAGAGACCTGGTGCTGACCGAAGCGAGCACCTTGCCGAGCAGTAACCGCATTAATAGCGGGCGCTGGCACGGCGCGGACCTGCGCGCCTCAGCTCTTGAGCAACCAGCCCAATTGAGTGGAAACACGGCCCTGCAGCGGGTTTCCGTGGAGCAGGAAATTGCCGACCGGCTCGGCTTACAACTTGGCGACCAACTCCAGTTCGTCACCAGCCGAGGCCTGCTCAGTGCCACCATCACCAGCCTGCGCGAGGTCGACTGGAACAGCTTCGAGCCCAACTTTTATTTTATTTTCGCCAGCGGTGAATTGGCCGCACAAGATGTCACCTGGATTACCAGTTTCTGGCTGCCCGAGGGCGACGGTGCCCGTCTCGCCGAGCTACTGAGCGAGCTGCCCCACATCACCCTGCTCGATGTCAAAAGCCTGCTCGATAAGGCTCAGGGCATTATTGCCCAGGCCAGCCAGGCCAGCGCCCTGCTGGGTGCCCTGTTGATGTTTTCTGCACTGCTGGTACTCGCGGCCGGCCTGCTCGGCGGGCAGCAACAACGAGGGCGAGACAATGCGCTACTGCGTGCGCTCGGTGGCAAACAATTCTTGATCAAGCGCATCCTCTGGATAGAGTTTCTCTGTCTCAGTGGCAGCGCGGCTCTGGGAGCAACGGCCATATCTCTACTCGCCCTCTACCCCCTCAATGAACGCCTATTTCAGCAGGGCCTGAGCCTCTCCGCCTGGCAGGCCCTACCACTGGCACTGGCCTGCATCGTCACCATTTGCGGCCTGCTGGCCAGTCGCAAGGCCCTGCAGCAACCGGCGCTGAGTTTATTGCGCAGTAATGAAGACTGAACACGCGATGGTGAAGGCCAACGGCTCTGCTGACACGGCACTCAACACCGAGGCCTAAAGCTCGACAAAGACCTCATCATTTTCAATATGCACCGGATAGGTCTTTAGTGACTTTTCACCGCGCAGTACATTGAGCACCTGAATGCCCGGTGGAAAGCAGGCCCACTCCTTAACATCGCCGCTTTTGACACAAAACTTGGCGCGGTGGATGGGGCACTGCAGTACGTCACCCTCGAGCACATCGCCCTTGGCCAGGGGTAGACGCAGATGGGGGCAACTGGCCTCGGTGGCATAAAAACCACTTTCCCGATGAAAGATAATGACCTTATTACCCTCCACCTTGGTCACCTTACGCTGACCGGGTGGAATCCCATTAACGGGGCCGACACTGTATTTAGGCATTAAACTGTCCTTATTTCTTATTATTGGCTGAATTTAAGTCTATGGCGTGAGGCCAGTGTAAGCCTCATGTTTTGTAGAATGCAATTGAAGTACTTAATTAAAAAGCTGGATTGACAGGCATGGACGAGGAGCCCAATAAAAGCGGGCCGCTGTCCAGCCGGCTCCCCTTCTATTGCGCTGACCCGGCTTACAAGCCGGGGTTGTCTGGGCAATTACCACTAATTAACAAGAGCAAGCCAATGCCCGGGGCTATGGGCACCAGAACCTGCCCTGGCGTCGCCGCCTCGGCCCAATATTTGGCCTGCAGTTCAACCAGTAGACCCGAGGCCAGCGGGTAGTCGCAGAAACCACTGTCACCCAAGGGCCTTGCTCGGCAAACTCAGCCAGAGTGCTTAGCGCCGTCTTCAAGGCCAGCTGGTTAATGAGAGTTTGGCGTCGTAACAAGCGCGGACCGGGCAGACCGGGATTAACACTGACCACGGCCTCACCGGCTGCCACGGCCACCACGTCGGCGCAAATGTCCTTGCTAATGCCCTGTGTTAGCAGGCGCGCCTTGTGAATTATCGGCAGCGCAACAAGAAAGCATAAGAGCTGATAAACCAAGAAAAAGAGCATAGCGCACAGTTGTCAGTAGGGAGCTGTTTTCAAAACCCATCGATTCATATCCTTATGATTCCCGTCGCGCGCAATAAAATAGACAAACACCATAGAACACAAGCCGAACGAGGCGAATTAGTGGTTCTCACTTGCCAGCCTCTAGTCGACCTCGGTCTTAATAACATTATCTTTATAAAGGCGATCAATCTCGCCATCGCTATAGTCCAGATAAGTCGATAAAATTTCGCGATTGTGTTCGCCCAGGTTGGCAGCCTCGAGCGGCAGTACCTTGGGAAAGTCAGAAAATCGTAGCGGCATACCCGGCACCTGGAAATCACCAAGTACCGGATCACTGATCGTACGCACAGTGCCCCGTTCGATTAGATGGGGGTGATCCATCGCCTCCTTGACCGAAAGAATGGGCGCAACGGGCACATGCATATCTTCGAGTATTTTTAATGCCACCTCATCACTGTCCTGACTTTGAATCCAGGCTTCAATAATTTCCACCAGGGCGTCATTATTGGCGACGCGCAATTCATTGGTTTCAAACAAGGGGTCAGTCAGCAGATCTTCACGGCCAATGGCCCGCGCTACCGGCTCCCATAAATGCAGTAAGCCGGCGATAAATATATAGCGCTTTTTGCCCTTAAAAATACCCGCCGGAGACAGCGCAAAATGATGGGAGCCACTGCGCGTAGGTACCACCGCACCCTCCGTACAACTGGCGATTTGGACATTGATTTCGTGGCAGTGGAAATAGCTGTCCAGCAGAGTGGTATCGAGGTATTGCCCCTTGCCGGTTTTTTCGCGGTGTAAAAGTGCAAAACCAATGGCCGCGAGGGAGTGAACCCCTGTCATCACATCGCCAATGCCGAGCATAGGAAAGGACGGCGGGCCGTTGGGATCACCGATCATATCGGTAACACCCGCGTAGGCCTGGCCAATAGCATCAAAACCCGAGAGGTGTGACAGTGGCCCGGTCTGGCCAAAGGCGGTGATTGAACTCATCACAATACGGGGGTTAATTTTGTGAATATCCTCCCAGCCAAGACCCATTCGCGCCATGGCACCGACAGAATAATTTTCTGTCACCACATCCACCTCCCCCAATAACTGCTTGATAATGGCCAATCCCTTTGGGTCTTTCACGTTGATGCAGAGACTCTTTTTACCCCGGTTTTGCTGCACGTAATAAGCGCTACGGCCGCCCTTCATAAACGGTAATTGGCGCACGGCATCGCCGTTGGGGAAGAGCTCAACCTTAATCACCTCGGCACCCATTTCCGCCATAATGCGCGTAGAGGTTGGCCCCGCGAGGAAGTGAGTAAAATCCAGTATTTTGTAACCTGAGAGGATATGCTCCATATTGTCTCCGCATATTTATTTATTATTATAAAACCGTGATCGGCGAGCGTACCCTGTAGCCGACTCGTACTATATAGGACTGACCCACACGAGGTAATACATAGGGTTTACTGATAATTGAGCTCGGCCCGAGTACTGTGGCCGTGCCAATAGATCAGTGCCGCGAAGTCAAAAAAAATGGCTGCAGCAAGCATCTATCAAAAATCGCACAGCCCCTTTTACAGTATTAAGCCCAGCCATAAAATTAGTAATTGAAATAAGTTTACTACTTGATTTCTGACAGCAGGTCGGGATTGGTCACCAGGTTTCTAACCCCGTGCGCATGATCTTCATTAAAAACATTGCCATTACACCAAGTCCTTACCGTGGCGACATCCACCTTGGCAACTTTAGGACGTACATTCCAGGTCACCTGAAATGGCGAACCAGCTTCATTGTAACTCGGCCCCGTCGTTGATCCTGCGTATTGAATCGGGGCACCGGTATTACTGGGGAGATTGACGACTTGCTGCAAACCCTTGACCTCGCTGTACTGGGTCACGCTAGCAAAATCGAGAGCGGCCCTATCGTTAACCAACACATAAACTTGGGTTTCTACACGCAATTGAGGGTTCTTGATGGCATCATTGAAACAAGAGCCCAAGGTTGGCCCCGGTGTGATATTTGCAGTGGAGTGAACATAGTGCACCTCAATGGTATCGCCCGAGGCGAGCCCTCCATGCTTGCTTGGACAGACCTCATTTACCACAGGCTTCAGTTCCGCCTCACTGAGCTTACCTGCATATTTAAAGCCGCTCTGGAAACCGTGACCATCACCGTTACCCGCATATTCGGTGAACTCCCCACCTTTATGCTCGGCATTTTTATGGAAGTGAATATTGCACAAGTTCATCTCTGTGTAAGCTGGCGCTGCATTAAATAATCTCTTGTTTGTGCCAGCGCCGGCATCAATGTCACGTGGCGATTGGGGCCCAAACCCTGCCCCAGTGGTGTTTTTAGCCAAGGTATCACGCTGTATGGCAATCGCCTTGTCAGTAACGGCAGGATCAGCCTCGCTAGCATTGTCTTTTGCGCTGATACTTGCTGCCATTGATGTAGCACAGATGAATGCGATCAAAGTGCGATTGTTTTTCTTCATTGTTAACCCCTTATAACGTAGATGATTTACTGGTGTGACGAAATTTAGGCCAGTATCTAAAATGTCTTATAGCAGCCCCTTATGAACGTCTCACAGATCACTACCTTACACGGAATTTAACGCTAAGCGCAGCGGCGGCGAAGCCGTCGCGACTGGCGCGCCTTGTTAAAACTTACGCGCAACTCTAAAAGAAAACCCTTTGCGCTTACAACTTCAAAGCCCAGTTTCTTATACAGGCTTACAGTTGGGTTATCTTTGAATGAACGGCATGCTATTTCAACAATGCCTTTAGTCTCCGCTAAATCAAGAATCCATTCAAATACTCTATGCCCATAAATATTTCCCTGGGCGACCTTTGAGAGTTGAAGGGTGTGGATTGTTAGCTTGTCACTTTCCCATTCCAAAGATAAAAAACCAATCCATTTACCACACCAAAATATTGAATAGTTGTCCTTGTCTCGATAGTTCTCTTCTATCCAGCCCTGATCCCAACGCAAGCTATACATATCATGGTATAAAACCATATTTTCGTGCATTAGCTGATATGCACCATTATATTCATCTATTCCAATGTGACGAATTTCTATCATGTGTTTTAACGCCTTGCACACAGGCGCGAACGGAGTGAGCGTCCAGCCCGCGCCCTTTGCGGGCGATTGTGATGTGTTTTCACTTAAGCCCCTAGAAGATAGAAGATTAGCGCGAGAGATAAAAAAATAAAAACCCAAGCTAAAATGTGTTTATTATTAGTTCGCTTCTGGATGACAAAATTGATTTTGTCATCGGGGCGAAACTCATAGCCGCACCTTAAACATGGCCTAGATTCATCTATGACATGCTCGTCGCAACCAGGGCAATTTGGCGGCCACTTTTTTAGGCTCTCATAAACAGAGCCGGCTTCACCGACCATACTCTATCCTTTCTGACACATAACGTTTTAAATAAGGGCGACTTAAGGGGTCAGACCCCTTTTCTTCATTTTTTCATAACCGCCCGCATAATGCGGCAGGCTTGTAGCTGTTTTGTTTGTGCAAAAATGGCGAAGCCATGCACAAGTGAAACAACGGAGAGACTGTCCAGCCATGTAGTGGCGTGGATTGATGCGTTTGTTATTAGTCATAGAATGCACACGCTTCACTAGTTTTTAAACCGTTTTTTACAGATACTGATTCGCTGAAAAGGCCAATCTTTATTTTACTTGGGATGCCTACCAGTTCATTGCCTGTTTTCCATGCCTTGTTTTCAAAGCATTGACTGAGATTCTTTTCTAGGCAGTACATTACAGCCTTCTTGTCATACTTTTCTTCAGGGCATTTGGCCCCGTAATTACATACCTCTTGATAAGTGAGATTTTGCCTGTGCTTAGTAGTGCCTTTAATACACTTAGAGCTACTGTAATCTTTCTTCGACTTTTTATTCCTATTTGTCAGCTTTGAAAATAGTAGGCTTGACTTTTTCGATACTTTTATTTCGGCATGGCCGAGGCTTGATTTTTTGGGCTTAATTATCTTGATTAGAACCACATTCATACCACTTAAAGTGCTTGCCAACCGTAAAAATCTTGATGAATCAGGAATGGATTTAAATTTAAATTTTATGATGATATTGTCATTATCTCTAACAACATCAGTTATTTGTATTGATGAAGGCTTTTTGCTTTGAAGGTTAGTAACCCAATCATTTTTTTTTGAATTTAAAGTAATTGTTTCTTCAGATTCTTCTTTTGGGCATGCTTTATCGGAAAAGCTAACATTTCCATTTGATCCTGTACACTTATAAACTTCTCCAGACGCAACGCTAGAGATAAAAAATATAGTTAAAACAACACACTTCAATTGATTCACGGCATTTTATCCATAACGCCGCCAGCAACCGCCGGAGCATGCTGGCTGCTTTTTTGCGTTTTTTGCAAAAAAGAAGACAGCGTGTGGAGGTCGGATTGACTGGCCTTGTTATATGTTGATTTCATATTTCTCTGAAACCCAATTTTGCTAATAGGCTCCTAAGCTCTGTTTCGATCAGAGGTTTCTTGCCGGGCCATGTTTTCTTGAGAACAGTAAGAGTTTCTCTGATTTTCTCATATTGTTCAAGATCATCTGGATTTTCTTCTAATCTGACAATCTCTTCTTCCAATCTATCTAGCTCAGAGTTCAATATAGCTGCTAGGTTATAAAAACTACCCCTAAAACTATTCCTTATAGCAACAACAGCGCGTGCATTACTTTTTATTGTTCTGTTATTTGAATTTACTACTGCTAATTCATCATTGGCTTCATCAATCGCTTTTCCAATTTCAAGATAAAATAAAGCCAAAGCAGTTTCATATTGTTGCTTGTATCTCTTTCTGAATTGAAAAACTGCGGTTAAGTAACCTGCAATTAAACTCCCTGTCACCCCAATTGCTATTTCAGGGATATGTACAACCAATTCATTCATAAATTTATCTCAGTACGCATATAACGAGGCTGTAGAAAAATCAAAAAAACGGACATGATCCCGGTAAAATATAATCTCATAGCCGCTTTCTCACCCCTTGTTTTATAGGCTATCAATAACCGACATCTGTTGTGACAAGGCCCATATCGCCTCGTATTCGCGCATTTAACCCCAAGTCAGGCCATCTGAC
>MAAU01000059.1:3487-105603 GCA_002162825.1 Gammaproteobacteria bacterium 54_18_T64 | reverse complement strand
GGTTTTCATAGTCGTAGACCACAATATCGGCCGGCGCGCCCTCCTTAATTTGGCCGCGGTCCTTAAAGCCGGCCAGGGAGGCGGGCAATGAACTCAAGCGCCAGTGAACCTCTTCTAATGACAGCATTTTGTGCTCGCGCACGTACTTGGTGATGGCTTCGGTGGGGTAGCGCCCGGCGGTGAGGAAGCGTGTGTGGGCGCCACCGTCGGAGACACCGAAGGTGATAAAGGGGTCGTCGATGATTTCCTTCATATATTCCAGATTGCCGGCATTGGGCAGGGTTGCAAAGAACTCGGCTTTGAGATTGGTGCCCACGGCGATATCGAGCATGGCGTCGACCGGGTGTTTGCCGGTTTTCTCGGCGATCAGGCCGACTTTGTGGTCCTTAAATTCATTGAATTGGTCGGAATTGGTACGAATCAGTACGCTCTCTTCGATGGGGCCGGTAGCCGCGAAGCCAGGTGGGTTATCTTTCAAACTTTGCCGTAGTGCCGGGTCGGCCATTTTGGCGAGACGTTCTTCAAAGGTGCCGGTGGTGACATGGCGCCAGGCCTCGGAGTCGTCCCAGAGGTTCCATTCGTCGAGGGAGAAATTAAAGCCGGCATCGGTGGTCAGGCCCTGACCGTAGACCTTATTGCCGCGGGCGTGACATTCGCTGAGCCACTTCAGTGTGTCGCGATGGACACTGGGGTCATTGGCATTGGCTTGTACCACGTTGTAGAGGATGGGGCGGCCGCTGGCCTCGGCGAGTTCTTCGAGGTGAGCCCTGTCGGCCTCGGGGTTATTGCCGCTGAGCATGGTCATTTGAATAAAGCCATCGTTGCGCTTGGCCAGTACCTTGGCGAGGGCGACACAGGTGGAGTTGTGCATCACGTCGGTGGGCATCGGTGTGCCATCGTAGTCGCGCTGTACATCGGCGCCACAACCCGGGGCCAGGCGCTGGGCCGACCAGCCACAACCACCGGCATCCATGGCCTCTTCGAGGATACGGATGATTTCGGCTTCCTCTTCCGGTGTTGGCAGCTCGCCGGCCTTGGCGCGCTCCATACCCATCACCCAAATCAGCAGGGGCACAAGGGGCACATAGGGCAGAATATTAATGGCCTTGGGGGTGCGCTCGAGGCTGTCGAGATAGTCGGGGAAGGTCACCCAATCCCAGGGCATGCCCTCCTTCATGGACTCAAAGGGGATGGCTTCGACACGCGTCATCGATAACATGGAGCGCTCGCGCAGCTCGGGTTTAACCGGGGCAAAGCCAAAGCCACAGTTGCCGATGACCACGGAGGTGATGCCGTGCCAGCCGGAGAGGGTGCAGTAGGGGTCCCAGAATATTTGTGCGTCGTAGTGGGTGTGCAGGTCAATGAAGCCGGGGCAAACGTGCTTGCCCTCGGCGTCGAGTACCTGTTTGGCAGTGCCGCTGTCGAGTCGACCGATCTTGGCAATAACACCGTCTTTGATGCCGATATCGCCCTTGTAGCGGGGGATCCGGCTGCCATCGAAAATAAGACCGTTTTGAATAATCGTGTCATAGGTGGACATGTTTAACTCCTGCGTGGGGCAGGATTACATCTGACCAATAACCTTATCCAACATTCTGGCTATAGAAACTACGTTTGATACTACAAGGTGCGCTCTATCTCGGTGATAGATGTAACCTGATCCCTGTTTATGATTTATTGTAATTTTCTGAGTTCACGGTACTGCTTCATACACTTGACTGCAAGGCTAACTTTTCAGGCCGGGGGCAAGTATCTGTGCCGTCGAGGCGGTTGCGCCGTGCCGGTGCGGGCAGGCTATGAATGATTTTTTGGGCGTTTATATTTTGTGGCTATAGGCCAGGGATGAGTGCAGTAAGTTAAGCTTGGCGGCGGGCTCGATGGCCATGATTTCGCAGCCCAGAGCCTGCAAATTTTGATTGCCATTATCGGGCCGGCTCCAAACGACGCGCAGGCCGAGCTGAATAGTGGTCAGACCTCTATTGGGGTGGGGCAGGTCGACGGAAACCAGGCGTCGTTGATTAACCGGTAGGTTGAGACCGGAAAACAGCATAAAGCCATTGGTGGAGATGTCGGCGATATAGCCAATGGTCGCTTGATTGACAATATCGTAGACCTTGGCAAGGGCGGTGTAGGCGGTGCGAGGAGGGCGCGGGGCTTGTTGTCTTTTCGTTTCGGGCTTGTCTGGCAGGGTTTGGATGTCTAGAAGGCAGGCTTCTTTCGGATTGAGTGTTTTCACCTTGAGTTCCTGGTCAATGGGGAAAATTAGCGAGCCCTAAAAGGATCGTAACTATGTCGCGATGTTGGCCCAGCGAAGTAAATCAGCTGGCAATTTCCTGGCGCGATTTCCCTGTTGTACCCAGTCTCGATATTGCTTGGCGAGTCAGTCTTTCGCCTTTGTTAATTTTAGCACGGCGTTTCGAGATGTAAAATAGACGCGGCTGGCGGTCAGGCTGGCGGTGAAAATCAGCGCGATGACCATGCCTATCCAGAAGCCCTCAACACCCAGTGGCGGTCCCCATACTTCACTCAAGGCCAGTGAGTAGGACAGGGGGAAGCCGACTAGCCAATAGCCAACAACGGCCAGTACCAGGGTAATACGAGTATCTTTATAGCCCCGCAGTGCACCATTGCCGCCGATATTGATGGCGTCAAAGACGCGAAATATGGCGGCGTAAACCAGTAGCGATGCCGCTAGCTCCTGCACGGCGACATCGGGTGTGAACAGGGCGGCAATTTGCTGGCGAAATAACAATACAAAGGCGCCCTGCACGAGGGCAATGACCACCGTCAGGCTGAGCCCGGTGGCACAAATACTGCGCGCCTGAGCGGCCCGCTGTCGCCCCATTTCGTGGGCAACCAGTATTGAAATGGCCTGGGAGATACCCATTGGCACCATGAACATCATCCAGTCGAAGGATATAGCCACCGAATGGCCACTGACGGTGACCGCACCCAGGTGGGCGACGAGGAGCGGAATGAGCAGGAAAAAGCCCCCCTCCGCTAGTATGGCACCGCCAATGGGTAGGCCGATGCGGAGGGTCTCAACGATGGGTCGCCGGTCGAAAATTTGCCAGCCACTCAATAATTGATAGACCTGTAAGGTGCTTGCCCGACGGGCATAGAGAGCTTCCCCGCCGACAATGAACAGGGAGACACAGAGTGTCGCCCAGCCACAGCCGGCACCACCGAGGGCGGGTAGGCCCCATTCGCCCATGACCAGCAGGTAGTCGAGAGGAATATTGATGGCAAAGCCCATCACGTTGAAGACCATCGCCGTACGGGCGTGAGCCATGCTCTCAAAGGTAGTGCGAAAGGCCATGATGTAGGGCAGGAGAAAGGCGCTACCCGTCATGGGTAGAAGATAGTTTATGGCAATGGCGTTGATATGTTGGGGGCTGTCGAGCTGGGGCAGGAAGAATATTCCCACGACGATGAAAAGACTGCAGAGTAGACCGAGGGGCAAACATAGCCACAGGCAATTTTGAAATTGCTGGCGTAGCCCCTGGATTTTACCGGCGCTATACAGCTGGCCGATAAGCGGGCCGTTGCCGAGAATGATGCCGATCACCAGCATGATGGAGAGATTAAAGACGGTGCTACCCAGGGTCACCGCAGCGAGGTCGTCGGTACTGAGGCGCCCGGCAATAATAATGTCGGTGACACTCATGCCGACGATGGCTAGTTGACCGATGGTTATGGGCAGAGCCAGTTTGAACATGCGCACGCTATTCGCGGCGAAGTGGGCTTTTACGCTAGTAACAGGGAGCATGGCTCGGCTTAATGTCGAAGGCGCTATTATGTTAACAGTGGCCCGTGTTCGGGTGGCTAATAAAAAGGATTTTATTTTAACTTTGACAGGTCTTGGGCTTTATTGGATTCTAGCGACTGCGATTAAGCCCCTGGTGGCCTTGATACTTCTCCGCCTGCAAGGACGGGGCTAATAATATACAGGGATGGTTGATGATGGCTTTTGAAGATATCTCCTTTTTACTGCTGGATGTTTTTGTCGATTTTCTGATCCTTTTACTGGGTCTCGGTATTCTCGGTATTTTCTATATGTATGTGGTGGACTCGCGTCAGACCAAGCATGCGATCCGTCGAAATTTCCCCGTGGTTGGCCGTTTTCGCTATTTCTTTGAGCATTTGGGAGAGTTTTTTCGGCAGTATTTTTTTGCCATGGATAGAGAGGAAATGCCCTTTAATCGCGCCAAGCGTTCCTGGGTTTACCGCGCGGCAAAAAGTGTCGATGGCACCGTGGCTTTTGGCTCGACCAAGAATATCAATGAGCCGGGCGCGGTGTTATTTGTCACCGATCCCTTTCCGACGTTGGCGGAGGACTCCGCCACCGCACAGGCCTTGACCATTGGCCCCCATTGCCACCAGCCCTTTACCACTGCGTCCTTTTTTAATGTCTCAGCGATGAGCTTTGGCGCCATTTCACAACCGGCGGTGAGCGCCCTGTCTCGGGGTGCGGCTGAGGCCGGTTGCTGGATCAATACCGGTGAGGGCGGGCTCTCGCCCCACCATCTAGAAGGCGGGGGCGACATTGTCTTTCAAATTGGCACCGCGAAATATGGCGTGCGCGATGACGCCGGCAAGTTGGATGACAAAAAGCTACTCGCCGTCGCGGCCCACCCCCAGGTGAAAATGTTTGAAATTAAATTAAGTCAGGGTGCCAAGCCTGGCAAGGGTGGCATCCTACCGGGTATCAAGGTCACGGAAGTGATCGCCATGACCCGGGGCATCCCCATTGGCGAGGATTCTATTAGCCCCAATGGCCATGCCGATATTCGCAATGTCGAACAGCTTTTAACTCAGCTGGCTCATGTGCGCGAGCTGACCGGAAAACCGGTGGGTTTCAAACTGGTGGTGGGTGGCACCAGCTTTTTTGACGAACTCTGCCTTGCCATTCAACGGCGCGGTGTCGAGCAATTTGCTCCCGACTTTATCACTGTCGATAGTGGTGACGGTGGTACGGGGGCCGCGCCGCAAAGTCTGCTCGATAGCGCCGGTTTGAATATTCGCGAAACCCTGCCCATGGTCGGCGACAAGTTAGAGGAGTTTGGCTTGCGCGAGCGCATTCGTCTAATTGCTGCTGGCAAGTTAATTACCCCGGCCGATGTCGCCTGGGCGCTGTGCGCCGGCGCCGACTTTGTGGTTTCGGCCAGGGGTTTTATGTTTGCTCTTGGTTGCATACAAGCCCTGCAGTGTAATAAAAACACCTGCCCCACCGGTGTTACCACCCACGATAAGAACCTGCAGCAGGGGCTTGACCCCAACGACAAGGCCACTCGCGTGGCGAACTATGTGCTGAATATGGAACAGGAGGTTGGCACGATTGCCCACTCCTGCGGGGTGCGCGAGCCCAGAGAGTTGAATCGCAGCCATGCGCGCATTGTCACCGAGTGTGGTCAGTCGGTGCCCCTCGATGTTTTATACCGCCGTCAAGCGGAGCAAAACCCGGTGTTTTTACGGCCCGTGCAAGAACAGAAAAAGGCGCCCTGAAAAAAGTCTTTTGCGCGGCGCATTATTTGGGGAATTTTTCCGGCCTGAGCTTCTCTAAAGTGCCGACTTCAAAATTACCGCACAAGAGAATTTCTCCATGGGCAAGCTGGCACTATTTTATACTGTACTGCACGACGCAATTTTTGATCGAATTAAATGGCTCGAGGGCCTGCCGCCACTGTTGTTGCGCCTCTATTTAGCACCAATAATGATAGCTGCTGGCTTGCACAAGCTGCACAACTTTGAAGACATGGTGGCCTGGTTTGGCAATGCCGATTGGGGCCTGGGCATGCCCGCACCGGCGCTAATGGTGGCACTGGCCATATTTGCCGAGCTGGTTGGTGGTGTGGCCCTACTCGTTGGCCTGGCCGTGCGCTGGTTTGCCATACCGCTGATTATTTCCATGGCGGTGGCGATGATGACGGTGCATTGGCAGCACGGTTGGTTCGCTATCGCACCGGGCAATCCCGACACCAGCACGGCAAAAATTCTCGCCGATGTTGGCATCCCCGCTGCCCAGCGCAGTCTCGAAAACAGTGAAGAGGTGGGCCGGCGTGTCGCCGTCGCCAAGAGCCTACTGAAAGATAATGGCAACTACAGCTGGCTGACGGAAAAGGGTAACTTTGTGGTGCTCAATAATGGCATTGAGTTTGCGGCGACATATTTAATCATGCTGCTCAGTTTGTTTTTCACTGGAGGTGGCCGTTATGTCAGTTTGGACTACTGGCTGAAACGGCATTTTTGGCGCGATGTCGCGGATTAATGGGCTGTCGTGTTGAGTCATCAACGCCGGGTCTGCAAGGCTTTCAGGCTGTGCTATAATCCGCAGCTTTTTCACCCCGCGCTGTCCCTATGGTCAGCGCCCTATCCGGCACAGGCATGAGCGAAGAAAAACAAGCACGTCCACAAAACAATACCGGTAAGCCCCAGGCTTCGGCAGCTAACTCAGAAGGCAGCAGTGACAATAGTGGCGACAAGCCCCAGTCAGGCCGACGCCGACGAGGTCGTGGTGGCCGTGGCGGCCGCAATCGAGGCGCTGCTGGCTGGAAACTTTCACACTTCAAGGTCGAGCCCGCTGAGGGTAAGGTGCGTTTCCACGATCTTGATCTGCCCGATACACTGATGCATGCCATCGCCGACACCGGCTTTCAATACTGTTCGCCGATTCAGGCCCGCTCCCTGCCCCTGACCCTGCGCGGCCACGACGTGGTTGGTAAGGCCCAAACAGGCACCGGTAAAACGGCGGCGTTTTTGGTTGCCGTTATTGACGATCTACTAAAGAACCCCATTGAGCATGAGCGTTTCGCTGGTGAGGCGCGCTCGCTGATCATTGCGCCGACCCGTGAACTGGTGATGCAGATCGCCGAGGATGCCCGCACGCTCAGCAAGTACTCCGACCTCTATGTCCACACTCTGGTGGGTGGCATGGATTACGACAAGCAGCGTCGCCATCTCCACGAAAAGCATTGCGATATTCTAGTGGCTACACCGGGCCGTTTGATGGATTTTTGTGGCAGCAACGATGTTTATCTCGACCGCGTCGAAGTTCTGGTAATCGATGAGGCCGACCGCATGCTCGACATGGGCTTCATCCCTCAGGTGCGACGTATCGTGCGCCAGACCCCGCGCAATGATCACCGTCAGACCCTGCTATTTTCGGCGACCTTCACTCCCGAGGTCGAGAGCCTCACCGAGCAGTGGACCCACGATCCCATTAAAATCGAAATCGCCCCCGAAAGCGTGGCGACGGATACGGTTACACAAAAGGTGTATATCACCCAAACGCGGCAGAAGCGCGATTTGCTGGTGAATTTACTCCGGGGTGAGGACGTTGAAAGCGTTATTGTTTTTGCCAATCGCCGCGATCAATGTCGCCGGCTACAGGAGTTCCTCGGCAAGGCGGGCTTTAGTGTTGGCCTACTCTCCGGTGAAGTCGCGCAGAATAAGCGCGTGCGCACGCTGGAAGATTTCAAGTCAGGAAAACTAAAGGTACTGGTGGCCACCGATGTCGCCGGGCGCGGCATTCATATCGATGGCATTAGCCATGTCGTCAACTTCACCCTTCCTGAAGAAGCGGAAGACTATGTACATCGTATTGGTCGTACCGGCCGTGCTGGTAAAACCGGCACATCTATTAGCTTTGCCTGTGAGGACGATGCGTTTTTACTAGAACCGATAGAAGCTTTGCTCGGTGATAAGCTGAGTTGTGAACAGCCGCCCGAAGAAATGTTGGTGCGTGTAAAAATCGAGCATTAAACACTACAGCTTTAAGCGGCTAGTGAGCCGATCGCCCGATCTGAATTAACGATTTAGACCGGGCGTTTTTATTTCCGCCTCTTTATTCCAGGCTCAATGATTCTGTTTAAAACGCTCAACCCAGAGCGATGTCGCGCCCGCGACGGCAGCGGGCATCACCAATAAATTGAGTACTGGGACAGTACTGCCCAGCAGCACTACAGAACCAAAGGTGAATGACAGCCCCTTGTCACCCCCCGCTCGTTGGCGAACCGTTTTGAAATTAACGCAGTTGATATCGGCCGGATAATCTAAATACTGCAGGGCCAGTGACCAGGCGGCCCATAGAAAGGCGATGGCGGGCACCACGAAATTGACGAGTGGAATAAAAGATAAAACCAGGCAGAGCAGGAGTACACCCACCAGGCGGGGCAGAAAGTAGCCGAGTTTTTGTAGCTCGCGCATAAAGGCTTGGCGGGCAATAACGCTGGCGGTTTTTAAATTGAGAGGGGCCTCATCCTCACTGCCGCAGAGTTTGATATACACGGCATTCGCCAGTAGTCCATAGAAGGGGGAGGCGATAAGGTTGCCCACCAGAGTAAAGGTGTAGGCATAGCAGAGGGCCAACAGTAGGCCGAAGATGATGCGAAATAGCCAGGCGATAAACTCCAGCCAGCCGGGTAGGTAGTTGAATAGCCAGCCCATCAAGCCCTCAAACTGTTGTAGCGCGTACAGGGTCAAGCCTATAAACAGGGCCAGGTTGAGTAGAAGGGGAATGATGACCCAGAGTCGAACTCCTGGTGCGGCGAGCAGTCCGAATCCTTTGAGAAAATGTCTAAGCCCCATACTCTTGTCTCTATGTGTGGTAAGTGAAAAGGGGCTTATTGTAGATAGCCATCGTCGATCTTGTCGCCTGCTTTTCGTTGCCTGGCAGTGACTTTGCTAAGTGGCTCGGGCGATGCCAGAATACCTGCCCCAAAGATGATAATAGAAGTCGCAATGAGCAAACCTCTCGCTGGTCTACGTATTCTTGATTTAACCCACATGCTGTCGGGGCCTTTCGGCACAGTGACCCTGGCCGACCTCGGTGCGGAGGTGATCAAAATAGAACCCCTCGAGGGCGAGCGTACCCGGCGTTTACTGGCCAATGACCCGAAGCACTCCATCGACGGCATGGGCGCCTACTTCATTAATCTCAATCGCAATAAGAAAAGCGTCGCCATCGACCTGAAAGGTGAAGAGGGCAAGGCTCTGTTTTATGAGCTAGTGAAAAAGGCCGATATTGTCTTTGATAACTTCAGCGTCGGTGTCACCCAAAAACTCGGCGTCGACTACGCCGTGTTGAAAGACATCAATCCGCGCATTATTACCTGTTCGATTACCGGTTTTGGCTCCGAGGGCCCGGGTAATCACCGCACGGCTTTTGACCAGGTGGTGCAGGCCTACGGCGGCAATATGTCGATTACCGGTGACAGCGCCGAGCGCCCCTTGCGTTCCGGCCTACCCATCGCCGACCTGGGCGGGGGGATGTTTAGTATGGTCGGGGTGTTGACCGCCTTGTATGAACGCGAGCGCAGTGGCGAGGGTCAGCACGTTGATATCTCGATGCTCGACGGCCAGATTGCCATGCTCAGTTATATGGCGACCATGTATTTTCTCTCCGGTGAAGATCCCGAGCCCATTGGCAATTCCCACTTTGTCCATGTGCCCTACAACAGCTTTAGTACCAGCGATGGCTTCATTGTGATCGCGGTAATTTTTGACCACTTCTGGACCGGCCTACTTGAAGTGCTCGGCTGCGATTCACTGCGTAAACCCGAGTATGACCACCAGCCCGGCAGACTCGCCGATAAAGCCTTTATTGAAGGGCGAGTAGCCGAAATTTTAGCGACAAATAGCATGGCTCACTGGTTGCCACTACTCGAAGCTCAGCGCATCCCCTGTGCGCCGATCAACAGCTTTAGCAAGGCGCTGGCAGATCCCCAGGTGGCCCATCGCAATATGGTGATCGATGTCAGTCATCCCAATGGTCAATCCACCAAGGCGCCGGGTAATCCAGTGAAGTTATCGCGCACCAATGAAGAGTCTTTCAGTCCCGCGCCACTGCTTGCTGCGGATACCGACCAGGTGCTGGGTGATTTACTCGGTTTAAAGAGCGACGAACTGGAATCCCTGCGCAGCCAGAAAATCATCGGCTAATTCCTTTGTAAGGGCTGCTTGTTCCACAGAGAACATAAGCTTTCGTGTGCTCAGCTCTCCCCTCGACAAGTCTGCTCGAGGGGTTTGCTTCCCTTTTTTATTGATTAACTTACCCGGTGTCATCGCAGATGCTTTACATGGCCGTGTGAAGGTTAGGAGCACCGAGGCTGTTTGCCTTTCTGTAGCGGAGCCACTAGGATCGAGTGTGTCTTTTCCTGAGCTGGCCCTTTAAGTCAGTAAAAGCCTTGAGAAGTCGTTATAGGGAATACTTGGCTTGCTCGATAGTTAATTGAATGAGCCCTGAATAAAATTATAAGAGGGAGTTAGTGCAATGATCATTCGCGATAAATTTTATATTAACGGCCAGTGGCTGGCACCAGTAGGCACAGAAACACTGGACGTTGTCGATGCTTCCAGCGAACAGGTGATGGGCCGTGTGCCGGCGGGTGTTGCGGAAGATGCTAGCCATGCAGTGGCTGCGGCATCCGCTGCTTTCGATAGCTGGGGCATGACTACGCCTCAGGAACGTCAGGCCTATTTAAAAAAACTTCATACCGCGATGGCGGCTCGACAGGATGAGCTGGGTGCAGTCATGGCCGGTGAGGTGGGTATGCCCCTGGGTATGGCCAAGCCCATACAGGCCGGTTTGCCGCTGCAGGGCGTGGCCAATTTTATTAAAATTCTCGACAGCTATTGCTTTGAAGAGACTATAGGTAATTCCGATATTATCAAAGAGCCCGTCGGTGTCGTGGCCTGTATTACGCCATGGAATTTCCCACTGCATCAAATTATGGCGAAGGTTTGCCCGGCGCTGGCAGCGGGTTGCACGGTCATTATTAAACCCAGTGAGGTGGCACCATTAACGGCCTTTATGTTGGCGGAGATGGTCGAAGAAGCGGGCTTCCCGCCCGGTGTGGTCAACGTCATTACCGGTCTTGGCCCGGTGGTGGGCGAGGCTCTGGCCACCCATCCTAAAGTCGACATGGTGTCTTTTACCGGTTCGACCCGCGCCGGTAAACGCGTTGCCGAACTGGCCGCCGATACGGTTAAGCGGGTGGTGGTGGAGCTGGGTGGTAAGTCGCCCTCCCTGATTCTCGACGATGCCGACATCGATGATGCCGTGCGCGGCACCGTCAATGATTGTTATTTTAATAGCGGGCAGACCTGTGCCGCGCACACGCGCATGTTAGTACCCGAGGCCGACTACGAAAGAGTGGCTAAAAAAGCGGTTGAAGTGGCACAAAGTTTGACCATCGGACAAGCTGACGACCCCAAAGCAAAACTCGGCCCGGTTATTTCCAAGGCACAACAGGAGCGGGTGAGAAATTATATTCGTCAGGGAATTGAAGAGGGCGCAGAGCTGCTGTGCGGCGGACCCGAACAACCCGCTCATTTGCCCACCGGATTTTTTATTCAGCCTACCGTGTTTGGCAAAGTCACTCAGGATATGACCATTGCCCAGGAAGAAATCTTTGGCCCGGTGCTGAGTATTATCCCCTATAAAGATGAGGAAGAGGCCATTCGCATTGCCAATGACACAATCTATGGCTTGTCGAGTGGCGTTTGGTCAAAGGATAAGGACCGTGCCCGTCGAGTGGCTCGCCGGCTGCGCAGTGGCAATGTAATTATTAATGGTGGTGGCTTTAATATGATGGCCCCCTTCGGTGGTTTTAAACAATCCGGCAATGGCCGCGAGCACGGTCCCTATGCGCTGGATGATTATCTCGAGTGTAAGGCCCTGCAAATGTAGTGTTTAAACCTGAAGTTCAGGCTGAATAGGGGTGCGGGCTGTTTCCAGGTCGTGCCCCTAATAACAATAAATATTGAATTTAGGTGGTTCCATGAGTACAAGAGCCCAATTATTTTGCGCCTGGTGCGGCGTTGGTTTTTTGGTTTTATTTAGTATTGGCTGGTGGTTTATCGCCGGTTATATTCCGCCCATGTCGCCGGCGATGAGCGCTCATGAGGTCGCCGCTTTTTATCAAGAAAATACCGGGCTCATTCGCCTGGGTATGGTGATTACCATGTTCAGTGCCGCGCTTAGTGCACCCTGGGTGGCGGCCATTGCCGTACAGCTAAAGCGTATTGAGGGTGAGTCCCCCGCCTTAACGTATGCGCTGTTGGTTGCGGGAGCCGTCGGTGTTGTGGTGCTCGTTGTGCCGCCCATGGTGTGGACCACTGCGGCCTTTAGACCGGATAGGGATCCTGAGCTTATTATGCTGCTCAATGATTTCGCCTGGTTGTTTTTTGTGATGACTTTCTCGCCCTTCTTTATACAAAACCTGGTGATAGGTCTGGCGGTATTTGGCGATAAGTCGGACGTGCCGGTATTTCCCCGCTGGGTCGCCTATTTTAATATTTGGGTGGCGATATTATTAATCCCCGGTGGCTTGATTACCTTCTTTAAAACCGGGCCCTTTGCCTGGGATGGCCTACTCGCTTTCTGGTTGCCCTTCGCGGTTTTCTTCGGCTGGTTTGTGGTGATGTTTCCCCTCTTATTGAAAGCGATCAGGCAGCAAGGTTTGCCCGCCGAACCTGCATAAGGCGTGGGAGTAACATAGGTTGTCGACGCATTCGGCAGGGCTCGTGTCAGCAAAAACTCATGTTCCCGGCGAGGTGGGTATCTGGGTTTTTATACTCGGGGATATGGCGATTTTTGGCTTGTTTTTCTTCGTTTTTGTTTATTACCGCGGGCTCAATATAGATGTGTATCTGCAGTCGCAGGCGACGCTGAATCAAAACTACGGCGCCCTCAATACGCTGTTTTTACTGGCCAGTTCCTGGTTTGTCGCCATGGCCGTCGAAGATATGCGCAGTAAAGTCACCCGGCTAGCACCGCGTTTCTTTGTCCTTGCGATGCTCTGTGGGCTCGGGTTTGCGGTGGTAAAAATTATTGAGTATCGAGAAAAAATCACAGCGGGTATCACGCTGACCAGCAGTGATTTTTATATGTATTACTACATATTCACCGGCCTGCACTTTCTCCATGTCTTGATTGGTATGGGGGTGCTGGTGTTTTTATGGCTAAAGGCAAAATCTGCCGTTCAACGTAAGGGAGAGCTGCCCATTGCTGACAAGGCAAAAGAAATGATGCTCATTGAAAGTGGCGCCAGCTATTGGCACATGGTGGACTTGTTGTGGATCGTGCTCTTTCCACTCTTGTATTTAATGAAATGATGCACTTATTATTAAAACCCGTCAGCGCCGCCTGGCTCTTATTAATGCTCGCCACCTGTCTGTCGTGGTGGCTGGGGCAAGGTGATGGCTTAAATGCTATACAAACTGGCGACTATCGCCTTATTTCCAGCGGACTAATTCTTATCGCCTTTATTAAAGTGCGAATCGTGATTCGCTATTTTATGGAGGTGCGACAGGCACCGCTGGCATTAAAGCTGGTTTGCGATGGCTGGGTGGCGTTGGTCTGCGGGGTGATTCTTTATCTTTACTGGTTGGGTCTTTCGCCCGTTGTTGTCATTAATGGAATATAAGCAGGCAGTATGGCCTGCTTATATTCTCGGCTCCATTTAGCTGGCCGTTGAACCCGGTGCTTTGGCATCGACTAAGGCACTGGAATTTGCCGACCAGTCAAAGCCTCGCTGAATACGCTCAAAGCGTCGCTCGACGGCTTTAATCATTCGCGGGTCGGTAAACAGGTAGAACTGCTCTTCCTGAATGCCCTCTAGTACCAGCTTGCCAACCACATCGGGGTCGAGGCCGTGCTCTAACAACTCGGCAACATCGCCGGCGATCACGGGTTTGTCACCGGAGCTGCCGAAGTCTGAGGGGCGGCTATCGGCGGCTTCAATAATATTGGTGGCGACGGCACCGGGACAGAGTACGGAGACACCGATATTGGTTTCTTTCAACTCGCTATAGAGCACTTCGTTCATCACCACCACGGCAAACTTGCTGGCGTTGTAGGGTGCCCAGCCCGGCCCGGCGTTAACCATGCCGGCCATGGAGGAGGTGGTGACGATATGGCCGCCCTCACCGTGGGCCTTGATTTTGGGTAGGAAGGCGCTGATGCCGTACTGCACACCGAGCTGATTGACGGCGATAACCCAGTCCCAGTCCTGCTGGGAGAGTTCTTCGTAGGTGCCGCCGACATTGATGCCGGCGTTGTTGCACAGCACGTGTACTTTACCAAAGCGTTCGACGGTGGCATCGGCAGCGGCGTTGACCTGATCCTGCTTGGTGACATCGCAAAGGATGGTGGCAATGTCGATACCCTTGTCTTTAAATTCCTGTTCGACTTCGGTGAGGCGCGCTTCGTTAACGTCGGCGAGCATCAGCTTCATGCCCTCGTTGGCAAAAGCTCGCGCCATGCCCAGGCCCATACCGCTGGCACCACCGGTAATAAAGGCGACCTTTCCTGCTAAATCTCTCATTGAATTTTCCTGTTGGTAAGTTTGGCCGCTGAGTATAGGGCCTGAGTGGCCAATTATTGTCTTTTGTTGTTGATAAACAGCACAGCGCTGTCACCACTATTGGTAAGTGATTATCGAGGCCTTGAGTTATCGGAGCTTGAATACGGGCCGATATTTGCCTAGCTTCTGGAGCTGATCAGGGTGTCGGCGACTATTTTATAGGAGTGCAGACGTGCCTGGTGGTCGTATATCTGCGAGGTAATGATCAGTTCGTCGGCCCCGGTTTCGCCGACAAAATCGTTAATTTCACTGGCGATTTTGTCGGCGCTGCCAACCACGGTGCAGGCCAGTACGTCTTGCAACATGGCTTGCTGTATGGCTGGCAGGGCGCTCATATAATTGACGATGGGGGGCGGTAGTTGGCCGGGTGTACCGCTGAACAAGTTAACAAAAACCTGCTGCCATGAGCTGGCTAGCAGCTCGGCCTCGGCATCGCTATCGGCGGCAAATACACCGATGCCGAGCATGACGTAGGGCTCCGCCAATGCGTCGGAGGGTTTGAAATTCTCGCGATAGACTTTGATGGCCTCTATTAATTGCCCCGGTGCAAAGTGTGAGGCAAAGGCATAGGGCAGACCGAGGTGGGCGGCAAGCTGGGCGCCGAACAGACTGGAGCCAAGTATCCACAGCGGTACATTCTGTCCCTCGCCGGGTATGGCGCGCACCTGCTGGCACGACGGATCCGCCTTGAAATAGCCCATCAGTTCGGCGACATCCTGGGGGAAGTGCTCCGCTTGAGCATTTGAATTGCGCCGCAGCGCACGACTGGTAGCGGGGTCCGTGCCAGGAGCCCGGCCGACGCCGAGATCAATGCGTCCCGGGTGCAGGGCCTCAAGGGTGCCAAACTGCTCGGCGATAATTAGCGGCGAGTGATTGGGCAGCATAATGCCACCGGCGCCGACTCGCAGAGTCGATGTGCCCGCGGCGATGTGGGCAAGTAATACTGCCGTTGCGGCGCTGGCGATGCCAGTCATACCGTGGTGTTCGGCCAGCCAGTAGCGTTGGAAGCCCCAGCCCTCGGCGTGTTGGGCTAAATCTAAGCTGTTGCGCAGGGCATTGCCGGCATGGCTGCCACTACAGATGGGTGCAAGGTCGAGTACGGAGAGGGGAACCATGGGCTTATTGGGGCTAGGGGCTTGGCTCGGGATTGTATAATTGCAGTGCTCAATAAAACAAACGAGAGTTTGTTTATACAGGCCGTCGGCATTTAAATTTAGAGCTGTGAGCCCTGCAAACCGATATGGCAAATTGCTAGACGCTGTTAAAGCGGCAGCTTGTCGCCTCGCTGTTACCCTGTTTTAGCAGTGCCTGCACCAGGTCATTCAGCGACCAGCCATTGCGCGGGTAATACTCTAGATACCGGCGATAGACCGCTTTGGCATCGACATAAGGCTCGGCCAGCAGTAGGGCCTGGCCCAATGATTGGCGGGTGGGCTAGTAGGGCGGCTCGGTGTTGGGCTGTGAATCTTGCAGAGCGACGGACTTCTCGTAGTGTGTAAGCGCTGCGCCGTAGTTTTCCTGGGTAAGGGCTATTTCGCCGCGCAAAAGATTATCGGCGATCTTGAGCAAGATAGTGGCGGGAAAAGCAAAGGTATCGAGATTGGCAATCGCTGGGTTTGCCAATAGAGGGGTGATGGCCTCTTGCTCCTTGCGGGCTGCGTCGACATTACCCTGCGCAGTATAAAAATTTAAGTGTTGTGCCTCATGGTAATCATGTTGGGGGATGGCTTTTAACAGTGCGGTTTTTTATTATTTGAACTTAGGGGTCTTAACAAAGCATTACTTATCAAGCCTGCAATGAACTGACAATGGAGTCTATCTCAACCTTGGATTGCACCATAATGTCGTGAATTAATTCGTCATTGAGCTTTAGTCGTTGAAAAGACTTGATGTCGGCCCACTCCGGTTCCATTTCACTGCCATGCTCGATGGCATGGGCAAACAGGTTGGCAACTTGCACGACATCGGCCAGGTCTGCCTCGAAACTGGCCCCACCCTGGGCATTGGTGGGTACGCGGTCGAGCATCTCGTGCTCATCGGCGACCGTTACCAGATCATTGCTAAAGCGCCAGGCCTCAAGAATGGCTGCACCGACACCTGTATGCCACTCGACGATGACGGCCTCAAAGGTCTGTAGATCTTCGGTTAACTCGGGATAATCTTCCATGCGCGCGAGTAGATAAATTTTACCGACGTCGTGTAATAAGCCGGCAATAAGGGCCTCGTCGGCTTTGATTTTGGTTTGTTTTTTGGCGAGGACGTAGGAAAAGGCGGCGACATTGAGGCTGTGGAGCCACAGGTCCTTGAAGTACTTATCCAGCTTACCCAGGGAATGGGCGTTCAAGACCTGATCCATGGCGATGGCGACAGCAATGCTGTGGGCCATTTTAAAGCCCATCCGCGTAATGGCGGTGGGGATGTCCTTGATGGTGTTGCCCGAGCTGTTGAGGGCTGCAGAATTGGCGACCTTTAACAGTCGTGCCGAAAAAGTGGCTTCGGTACTCACTACCTTGGCAACCTGTTTCGCTGAAACTTCTGGGTCTTCCAGGATGGTCTTAATTTTCATGGCGATATCGGGCAGCGATGGCAGTTTAACCGTGCCCTTTGACAGCTCTTCACTGAGTGACTGTACAAATTCAAATCCAATAGAATTCACGGTTACCTTCTCTAGTCTTGATGCCGTCGGCGCTGCAAAACGTCGCGCCAACTGGCTGTGGGAATTAACAGCCGTCATTTAACCCCAATTATAGTAAAGCGGTAAACCACTGTTCGGGAAAAATTGCGCTGCAGTGGCAGAGTACAGTGCCGTGTCACAAACCGGAGCCCTGCCTTTACCGGCCTACGCAGTGCTTAGTGCCTCGTTAAATGGCGTTCGAGGGGCGCTAGCGGGGATTGGTGTGGGCATTATTCTGTGGGGCTCGCTGGCTCAGGCTTATCAGGCATAAAGTTGAGCGCCAGGGAGTTGATGCAATAGCGCAGGCCGGTGGGGGCCGGGCCATCGTCGAACACGTGACCCAGGTGCTCGCCACAGCTAGACAGTATTTCGGTGCGTTTATAACCGAGAAACCAGTCGTCTTTAAGGACGATATTGTCCTTGTTCAGGGCTTCCCAAAAGCTGGGCCAACCCGTGCCAGATTCGAACTTGTGACTGGAGTGGAAGACCGGTAAACGGCAGCCTGCCGTGACATAAACACCGTGTTTATGATTGTTAAGCAAGGCGCCGCTAAAGGCGCGCTCTGTTTTACTGCGCCAGAGGATGTCGTATTGGGGTTTGGTAAGCAGTTGTTTCCAGGTGGCCTTGTCAATGGAGTCTAATTGCTGCTGGGCTGCAATTAACTGCCGTGCACCGAGCGGGGACATGGCTTGCTTGTTGTTGGCTTGATCGCGACCCAGAGACAAGGCTAGACTGGTGCCAAGGCTGACAGTAAGCAGCAATAACAGGGCTGGGCCGGACCGTTTCATATTGCCTCTACTCTTTATTCATTCGCACTATCTTAAGCGCTCTTGTGGATAAGAATAGTTCAATCGGTCGTGTGTCGCCTGCCTGCAGGACTGTTCGGCGCTGCCTAAAGATAGCGTTTATTTAATAATAAGGAGAGAGATGGAATGAGCAATAAAGTGTGGTTGGAAGTGGCTATGAACGGCGCCTGGACTCGTGCCCTACAGCCCAATATACCCGTGAGCGCCGAGGAAATTACTCGCGAAGGCATAGACTGTAGCAATGCCGGGGCGGCCATTATCCACGCCCACAGTTTAGATCCCGACACCGGCAAGCAAAATGCTGACGTTGATATTTGTCAGGCCTTCATCGAGGGCATACGAGAACAGGTGGATGCCATTGTCTACCCCTCATCGGTGGCAATGCCCATGGGCGACGATGCAGAGGTGCGCAATCGCACCACCAATGAGTTGACTCGTCGCGGAGTGCTGGAGTGGGGTATTTTGGATCCGGGTTCGTGCAACTTCGCCATGAAGGGCGTCAATATATTCGGTAGTGATGGTGATGTTTACAGCAATCCTCCGGGGGTGTTGCGGGCCAGCGCAGAGATGGCTGCGCAATACGGCTGGCGTCCCTCCTATGCCTGTTATGAGCCGGGTTTCGTGCGCGAGGGTGCCAAGCTCTACAAGGCTGTCGAGGGTATGCAAACACCGGTCTATCGTTTTATGTTGTCCGATGGCTTTACCTTTTGCTTCCCGCCCCGCGAGTGGGCCATTGAGGCATTGGCGAAATTGATGGCAGAGGAGGCACCCGGTGCACCGTGGATGGTGGCGGGCCTCGATATCAACACCATTCCCTTAATCCCGAAGATTGTCGAGTTGGGTGGTCATGTGCGAGTGGGGCTGGAGGATGCCCCTTTTCAGTCAGAAAAAAGCAATGTGCAATGGGTTGAAGAGGCGGTAAAGGCGATTCGCGCGGCTGGGGGTGAGCCCGCCACGGCAGCGGATATTCGTGAAAGTTTGAGCTAAATAAGCCCGCTTAAAACACGCCAATAAAAAAGCCCTACGCGTCTGAGTAAAATCAGGCGGGCAGGGCTTTTTTGTACCTGGCCTCTAGGGCCAGCGCTGGGGCTTAGTCGTCGTTAAGCACGCCCATCAGGTGCAGAAGGCTGGTGAACAGGTTGTAGATGGCGATGTAGAGGGTCACGGTGGCCATAATGTAGTTGGTCTCACCGCCGTTAATGATTTGGCTGGTCTGCCAGAGAATCATTGCCGACATCAAGATCACGAACATGGCGGAGACGATCAGCGACAGGCCCTGCATTTCTAAGAAATAAGCACCGATACCGGCGAGGAAGGCGACGATGACGCCAACCATGATAAAGCCACCCAGAAAGCTAAAATCCTTGCGTGAGCTGAGGGCGTAGAAAGACAGGCCGACAAAGGTGATGGCCGTGGCGCCGAGGGCGTTCATCACCAGCTCGGTGCCATTGGGCAGACCCAGGTACATATTGATGATGGGACCGAGGGTGAGGCCCATAAAGCCGGTGAGGGCAAACACGAAAACCAGGCCGAGGGCGCTGTCGCGAAATTTGGTGGTTAGAAATAACAGACCAAAATAGCCCACCAGGGTGATGATGAAGCCGGGGTGGGGCAGGTTCAGTGTCATCGAAATGCCGGCGGTGGCGGCACTGAAGAGCAGTGTCATCGACAGTAAAATATAGGTGTTGCGGATGACCTTATTGGTCGCCAGTATGGAACTTTGTTTTTCAATGCCTGCTGGGTGGGTCGATTGATTCATGGTGGGTCTTCCTTTCAAATATCGCATGTCAAAGTAAGGGCCGCGGTCAAGGTTTGCGAGCCAAGCCCCGATAGTAGCGCGTTCTCCTGGTCCTTGTCACAGATCAATGCAAACTCCTCGGCACAGCCTGGTTTATTAACATTGGACTTATTGCACCAAGCTTAGGGCAGGCGGTGATGTTCCAGCACCGGCATGTTTTGACGCAATTGCGCAAGCCGGGCGAGGTCGATATCGGCGCAGATAAAACCCTCTTCGTCATCCATTTCGGCGAGCACCTCGCCCCAGGGGTCGATAATGGCGGAGCCGCCCCAGGTGGGTTTTTTGGGGTGGTCGCGGTGGCAGAGGTTGGCGCCGACCACGTAGCTGAGGTTTTCCACCGCGCGGGCGCGCAGCAAGAGCTGCCAGTGGGCCTGGCCAGTGGCGGCGGTAAAGGCTGAGGGTGCGACCAGTATTTCAGCACCGCGCTCGGTGAGTTGCCGATAGAGCTCAGGGAAGCGCAGGTCGTAGCAGACACTCATGCCGATGCTACCGCAGGGACTTGGCGCCACCACTGGATCAGTGCCGTGGCGATAGCTGTCGGATTCACAATAGCGCTTGCCGGTTTTTTGTACATGGACATCGAAGAGGTGGATTTTTCGATAGGCGGCCACCTCCTGGCCGTCGGCATTGTAGAGCAGGGAGGTGGCGTAGGGCTTGGCTCTGTCTTCGGGTGACTCCGCGAACAGCGGCAATGTACCGGCGACCAGCCACAGGCGGTGTTTTTTAGCCTGTGCGGCAAAGAAGCATCGCGCCAGGCCCTTGCCGGCTTCCGCTGTGGCGACGGCCTGGGTATCGCGGACATTGTAGTAAACGAAGTGCTCGGGCAGGACCACGAGTTGGGCGCCGGCACTGGCGGCGGCGCCAATAAAGTGGGCGGCGACCTCGAGGTTGGCCTCCGGTTGACCCGAGCCTTTCAGTTGAATTGCAGCAATCTTGGTCATCACCAGTCCTTTTACCTTAGTCGCTTTTATCGCTGAAAATACGGTCGACCTCAAGCTCGGGGTTGTCGAGGTCGCCCGTAATTTTGTAGCTGATACTGGAGATGCGGTTGACCTGCTTTTCAAACAGCTTACTAGTGATATAGACCCCGGCGGCAGCGGGCAAGCCACCGGCAAGTGCCACTATCCAGGGCAGGTTAGTGCCGATCGGCAGGGTGGCAATTAAGCGCGCATCAATGCTTTCCTCCACCAGGTTGGTGTGCCCCAGTAAGCGCATTTTCCCCGAGGGCAGGGTCACCACGATGGGGGCGTCAAAGCGCACCAGGGCCTGCTCAAAAGCCAGGCCGCCCTCGAGACGATCGAAGTGAACGCCCTTGGCAAAGAGGTCGGAAAAATCAAACTTCAGGCGTCTTAACCAGGTGTCGAAGTTGATAAGGCCAATGACTTTTAACAGAGCATTGGTGGTTGTGCCCGGTGCCTGAAAGAACTGCCCCTGCTTAAAACTGAGGGCAATGTGCCCGTCCATGGCATTGGCCGTAAGTTCCCAGGGTTTACCCTGCCAGCTTAAATCGGAGAGGAAGACCGCGCGATCGGTGGACAGTATCACCGGCATATCCCAGGCTTTTAAGACGCCGCCGAGATCATCGCTGAGTAGGGCGCCGTTAAATTGGCTGCGATGCTCGCCATCGATGTGGCTCCAAATAAGTTGGGCACCGTCACCACCGGGGCTCTTGGCGATGGTAATGCCGGTGATCTCGGCGACGATTTGCTCGATGCTCACGCCCTCTGCGTTGGCTTGCATGACAAAGGCCAGGCTACCCAGTTCATTGTCGCCGATGCGCAGGCCCTCGGTGGCAAAATCCAGTGCCGGCAAAGTGCGGGGGTCGAGGTCGTTTAACAGGCTTTGACCGCTGTCGAACTCGGGCCTGGGCAGGGTGAGGTAGTTCAAGCGCGCCACGATGGTTTGGTCGCGGTCGGCGGGGACACGCAGATGACCGGCAAGGCTGGGGCTATCAAGATGAATATTCCACAGCTGCTGGCTGTAAAGCGCATCGACGGCAACCGCCTCCAGCTCAAAACCGGCGGCACTGACATGATCAATAGCAACTCTGGCGCGAATGGGGAAATCGACCGAGAGCTGGCTTTGTTCAGAGTGAGGGTCCGTTTGCAGTGTGTCTAGCCAGTCATCCAGTTGAAATACCGGGGTGTGGCCGCTAATCAGTAGCCCTTCATTAGCGGCCTTGTCGACGGGGTCTGTAGCGAGGCTTTGGGCCTCAGTACCCTCCCTGTCGCCGAGGATAATATGGCCATTGGCGAGCTGGCGGTTGGCAATGCGCAGCTGGGCCTTGAGCGTGTCGGTATGGGCTTCGATAAGGAGGTCACCATCGCGAAATTGCAGGGAAGCTGCCAGTGGCCAGACTTGGGCTGCCGTTTTGAGCAGGGGTTGGGGCAGGTCAATGGCAATGCCCTGCAGATCGGAGAGTAGGCTCAGCGTAGCGGGGACACCATGGGCCGGGCTGGCAAAGCTGGCGGTGTAGCTACTTGTACCGGTGATGTTTGCGCTGATCAGGGGCGGCCCGATGGGGGCTTTCGATAGGTCGAAGTGTCCAGTAGCGGTGATGTTTAACTGACCATCCTGGCTGTTGATGTCTGCTGTTAGGGTCTGCCCCAGTAGTGTGCCGTTGAGGCCGGTGGCATGGAGGCCATCGCGGTCGTTGTAGGCAATGCTACCGTTCAATTCGCTGAAAGTGATGGCCGGGAAAGTGCGCAGCTGCATTTGGGCGCGTTTAATATTGCTTGTCACGCGGTAGGACTCCCCCAGGCGCTTGCTTGACAGGGGAATGACCATATTCAGCCTGGCGCTGGCAGTGCCGGCGACTTCCCAGTCTTCCAGGGTCGACAATTTAGCGGCCAGGGGGGACTTTAGGAGGGTATCGAAGACTGTATCTAAGGGCGTGGTAATAGCGGCTTTAACCGAGAGCAGGGCGTCCGGAAGGGTGCTGATAACGGCCTCGTCGATTACTGCTCGCGCAGGGCCGTCGCCGAGTTTACCGGTCTTGAGGACGCCCTCGAAGTGAGCGTCATCGACCTTGAGTAGGGCGGAGGCCTCACTCAGTCGGGGCCACGGCGGGGCGTAGTCGATCTCTGCGTTGGCCAGCTGGGCGAAGAATTGCACACTGCGCTGTCGATGGCGGTCGCCCCTGAGGGAACCGCGCCAGATAAAACCGGCCTCGGCAATATCGGCATCGCCGACCGAGCGCTCGAGCCAGTCGAGTAAGCCTGGGTCGAGTATTGCCGGCAGGTAGTTGTTGCGGTAGCGCGAGTGACTGTTTTTGATGCCGGCCTGGAGCACCATCTTGGGCTCGCGACCCTTATTAGTGGTGGGTATGTCGAGGCTGAGATAGGCGCGAATCTCACCCTCCTCACTGTCAATAGCAATCGGCCCGCCGGCAATTTGCAGGCTGGCATCGGCTTCCGTCCAGCCGATATTGACGCGGCCCCGGGTCGTGCCGTAGTGCATAAATTGAGAATAGACACCGGGATAGTGCATGGCGAAGTCATCGTCTGTATCGATGTCGAAATAGCCACCATCGCCCTGCCAGTGTAAATAGCCACTGAGTCCACGCATGGCGGGGCTGTGGTGCCAGGAGTCCAGACTCAATTGTTCAATACGACTACTGAATTGACGCAGGGGCTGGGCTTTTGCCAAGTCGAGAGACAGTTGCACACCGCGCAGTGTGCCGGAGGGCTTCAAGGTGTCGATGACTTCTGCCAGCGCATCGCCCGCCAGTCGCGATTGCACCAGGCTGTGCTTCAGGGTGGCGAGACTAATGTGGTCGGCGGCCAGGGTGATGTCATTCCAGTGTTCGCCCAGGCCCTGTTTAAAACTGATGTTGAGGGGCTGGATGATTGTGTCGCCCCAGTCGAAACGCAGGTTTTGGGCCTGTAGACCCCAATCCTTGCCGCTGCTAAACCAGCCGCTGAGGTGGGTGTCGAGGTTTTTAATGGGCGCTAAATCGGCGCGCCAGTTGAAAGGGATTTCGTCGGCCTTGACCTTGCCGCGCAAGTTAAAATGACCGGGTTGCAGGGCGCTGATCCACAATTCCGCATCGAGTAAGGTGTTGGTTTCGATGGCTTCGGGGAGGGCCGAAAAGGGCTGCCAGCCGCGCAGTACGATGCCAAGGGCCTTGCGTAGATTGATGCGCTTGACGTTGATGTAGGCCTGGCCATCGAAGTGTTGCCAGTTATCACCTCGGCCCTCAATTAGAAGTTCGGCTCTATCCTCTGCGCCGTCGAGAGAAAGGTTGGCGCGGGCGCGGTGAAAATCCGCGCTGCTTTCGATTTTGATGTTGTCGATGTAGAGCGTGCTCGGAGTGCCGTCAAAAAAGGCGATGTCGATGGTGAGCCGCTCGATGCCAATATGGGTGCTGAGGCGAAGGATATTAGCGAGGTCCTCCAGTTGCTGTCCCTTATTGTCGCTGGAGCTGGTGAGGGGGAAGTTGCCGATGTACCACCGGCCATCGGTATCTTCACGCAGGGCCAGCTTGACCTCGCCGATGCTGAGCTCATTCCACACAGGCCCGGCATTGAAGACGCTAGCGAGGATGTCAAACTCGGATTGGATGCTGCTGATGCGTATGGCCGGCTCTGCGTTCTCAGCCCCAATGCGCAAGTTCCGGGCTTGTAGGCGCGGTGTAAAGCGCGTCCAGGTAGCGCTCAGGTGCTCCGTGGTGATGGCCATGCCGAACCGCTCGGACAGTAGCTGCTCGACCTGTTCCTGGCGCTGATCGAGTAAGGGTAGTAGTTGGCGGCCGATGACCACCAGCAGGGCGTAGCTAATAATTAAAAAGGCGAGGGCAGTCCAGGCGTAGCGGGCACTACGCTTTATTGCTGCGGGAACATCCAATGTTGCGGGCTCCTAAAAGGGCTGCAGAAAAACGGTGCTTACCATGTGCGTCAACAGCCCCTTACACCGTAATAATGTCGTACTGCTCCTGGGAGTAGCTGCCCTCGGTGCGCAGCTCGATGGGACAATTAATTTCCTGTTCGGCGGCACTGAGGTAGGCGGCCTCCTGGTCGAGGATGCGTTCAACCACGGCGGGCGCCGCCAGCACCAACCTCTTTTTAGCGTTCTCGGTGCCGTTGTGGTTGACGATTTCGCGGAGGATGGAGAACGAGGTGGTTTCCACCGATTTTAAAAAGCCGCGCCCCTGGCAGTTTTCACAGGGCTCACACAATAGACGCTGTAGGCTTTCACTGGTGCGCTTGCGGGTCATTTCCACCAGGCCCAGTTCAGACACGCCGGTGACCTTCATCTTGACGTGATCGAGTTCCAGTTCCTTCTCCAGGCGCCGCAGCACCTGACGGCGGTGCTCGGGGTCTTTCATGTCGATAAAATCGAGGATGATAATGCCACCGAGGTTGCGCAGGCGCAGCTGCCGGGCAATGGCGCCGGCAGCTTCAAGGTTGGTGGTATAGATGGTTTCGCTGAGATTGCGGTGGCCAACAAAGCCACCGGTATTGACATCGATGGTGGTCATGGCCTCGGTTTGGTCGAAAATCAGATAGCCACCAGACTTTAGTTTGACCTTGCGCTCCAGGGATTTATCGATTTCGTCCTCGACACCGAAGAGGCTGAAGATCGGACGTTGTTCCTGGTAGTACTCAAGTTTTGCGAGCATTTCCGGGCTGAAGCTCTCGGTAAAGCGACACATTTGTTTGTGGATGTCGATGGAGTCGACGCGAATTCTCTCGACTTCCTCCGCTGCGACATCGCGCATCACGCGCAGCGATAGGGGCAGGTCGTGATAAATACAGGTGCGCGCGGGCAGGCGGGTCATTTTATCTTTCACCAGGCCCCACAGACGATGTAGGTAGTCGACGTCGGTGCGGAATTCGTCTTCCTCGACGCCATCGGCAACGGTGCGAATAATATAACCACCGCCCTCCTCCTTCATGCCACCGGCTTCGACCGCGAGGTCGAGCTGGGTGCGTAGTCGCTCTCTTTCGTCTTCCTTTTCAATGCGCTGGGAGATGCCGACATGATCGACGCCGGGCATATACACCAGATAGCGCGACGATACGGAGAGGTGGGTGGAAAGTCGCGCGCCCTTGCTGCTGATTGGCTCCTTAATGACTTGCACGGGCAGTACCTGGCCCTCGCGCAAGAGTTGACGGATATCGGGTGTCTCGGCCGACTGAGTGTCGCCACTGGGGGCGGCACTTTGCATAATGTCGTTGGCGTGGATGAAGCCGGCCTTGTCGAGGCCAATTTCTACAAAGGCGGCTTGCATACCGGGCATAACGCGAACGACTTTGCCATTGTAAATATTGCCCACTAAACTGCGATTGCCCACTCTTTCGATGGCAATGTCGACCAGAATCCCCTCTTCTATGCGGGCGACCCTGGTTTCCGATGGCGTGATATTGACCAGTATTTCTGCTTTCATGGTGCATTCCAACAGGCGATATTAAAACGCTCAAATAACTCAAACGTTTGCATAAGCGGCAGGCCAACGACACCGGAATAGCTACCCGTAATAGCCTCTACAAATACGGCGCCCAAGCCCTGTATGGCATAGGCACCGGCTTTCCCCAGAGGTTCACCTGTCGACCAGTAGCGTTCGTATTCTTGTTCTTCTATCTCCCGAAAACGCACCGAGGTCTCGGATAAGCTGAGCCCTGTACGACCTCCGGCAACCACCGCAATGGCGGATAATACCCTATGGTTGCGCCCTGACAAAGCCCGCAATGTGGCAATGGCCTCTGCCTTGCTAGCCGGCTTGGGGAAAACTTGTTGCTCGAGCACTACCGTGGTGTCGGCGCCGAGTACGGGCAGCTCGTTTGTGGGCTTTTGCCGAGCCACGGTTTGTGCTTTTTCGCAGGCCATGCGTTGCACATAATCCTCTACGGCTTCATTCGGATATTGGCTTTCATCGATGTCGGCGGGGTGGACGGCAAAGCGCACGCCAATTTGGCGCAGTAGCTCGGCGCGACGGGGTGAGGCGGAGGCGAGAATGAGGTCAATATCGCTCAAGGGTTTATCCATGTTCTCACCTTGGCAGTGTGTTTAATGGAAGAGGTGGTGCAGTCTGTACAGCGTGCCCGCCAGTAGGGGCCATATAAGGGCGCTGCTCAGTGCCGGATAGAAGACACGCCAGCCGAGGGCGATATCTTCCGAAATCAGGCGCGTACTGACCCACAGTGTCTGGTAGATGATCACGATAAATAGCGCGGCCAGACACTGGAAGGGCAGGTTGAGGTGACGTACGCGGTATTCCTGAGTCTTTAGCAGATAGGCGGTGACGGACATTGCCAAGGCATTCTGGCCTATCACGTTGCCGTAGAGTAAGTCGAGCAGCAGACCGAGGAGCCAAACAAAGGTAATGCCCAGGTGTTGGGGCAGGACTAACAACCAGTAGATACTGATCAGTAGCACAAAAGGTGGGCGCCAGAATACGAGGCTGTTGTGCAGGGGCAGGCTGTAAAGAAAGAGCGCGCCCAGTAGGCTGAGGCCAATGGCCGTCAGCGGTAGAGGGCTATTGCTCCGTGGCATGACTGGCGTCAGAACGTTGTGGGCGGGGCTCGGGCTCAGTCTGAGGATAGTTATTGAGGGCTTCGACCGCTGAAAACACCACCAGCAGGCGCAGACTGCGGTCGACCTTGGCGGCGGGGGTGACGCTGACCTCGATGAAGGCCTGGCCGGGGTCTTTGTTAATGGCGCTGACGGTGCCGACCGGGTAGCCGGAGGGAAAGCGCCCGCCGAGGCCGGAGCTGAGCAGCGTGTCGCCGATCTGAATATCCTGAGTTGGCGAGACGTGGCGCAGGCGCAGGCGCTGGAAGTCGCCGCTGCCCTCTATAATGCCCCGCACCTTGTTGCGCAGGTTGTAAATCGGCAGGGCGTGGCGGGAATCGGTGATCAATAGTACCCGGCTGTGGTGCTCGAAGACCTCTGTGACCTGGCCCATCAGGCCCTCGCCATCGATTACCGCCAGGCCCGCGCGAATATTGTCAGCAGCGCCACGATTGATGGTGATGACGTGGTGGAAGGGGTCGGGTGAGATGCCCACCAATTCGGTGACGAGGACGCTGTTCTTCAGCAGCTCGGCACCATTGAGTAGACTCTTGAGTTGCTGGTTTTGCGCCGACAATTCGGCCATGCGCTGCAGCTGGGCTTTATAGACCAGGATTTCGGTCTCTAGTTTGTCATTGTTGGCAATAATCACCGCGCGACTTTCCAGCGACTCATCGTTCCACTCGCGCCAGCGCATGGGCAGAGTCGATGCCCATTGAAAGGGTTGAACCAGGGGCTCTAGCCAAACGTGGGTCGGGCGTAACCAGTGGGTGAAGGAATCGAGGGCGATTAGTGCCAGCGCAGCCAGGGCCAGGATCAGCATGCGCAGTGGGGAAGAGCTTTGCTTGAAGAGGTTTTTGATGGCCCGGGCTCAGTGGCGCTGCTGGCTAGAGCGACATGATGTCGAGGTGGCGCTTATCCATCATGGTCAGCGCCTTGCCGCCGCCCCGCGCTACGCAGGTCAGGGGGTCTTCGGCGACAATTACCGGTAGGCCAGTTTCATGAGTGAGGAGTTGGTCGAGGCCCTTAAGTAGGGCGCCGCCGCCGGTGAGCACGATGCCTGTCTCGGCAATATCCGAGGCCAGTTCGGGGGGGGATTGCTCGAGTACGCGCTTCACGCCCTGCACGATGGCGGCTAGGGGCTCCTGGATCGACTCCAGTATTTCGTCGCTATTGAGGGTGAATTGCTTGGGTACGCCCTCGGCGAGGTTGCGGCCGCGCACGTCGATTTCACTGACCTCGCTACCGGGATAGGCACTGCCAATTTCCATTTTGATACGCTCGGCCGTGGCGTCGCCGATTACGGATCCGTAGCGGCGGCGCACGTAGTTGGTAATCGACTCATCGAAGCGATCGCCGCCCATGCGAATGGAGTCGGAGTAGACCACGCCGTTGAGGGAGAGAATGGCAATTTCCGTGGTGCCACCACCGATATCGACCACCATTGAGCCACAGGCTTCCTCTACCGGTAGGCCGGCGCCGATGGCTGCGGCCATGGGTTCCTCAATCAGGTGAACGACCCGTGCACCGGCACCCTCGGTGGATTCACGAATGGCGCGCTTTTCGACCTCTGTGGCCAAGCAGGGCACGCAAACCAGTACCCGAGGGCTGGGTGGTATTAAGTTGTGGGCATGCACCTTTTTAATAAAGTGCTGGAGCATTTTTTCGGTGACCTGGAAGTCGGCAATAACACCATCCTTGAGGGGGCGGATGGCGCTGATATTACCGGGGGTGCGACCGAGCATGCGTTTGGCTTCGACACCTACCGCTTCAACGGTTTTTTGTCCGTGGTGATGGCGAATCGCTACCACGGAGGGCTCGTTGAGGACAATGCCCTTACCGTTAATGTAAATCAGTGTATTGGCCGTGCCCAGGTCGATGGACAGATCGTTGGAAAACATCCCGCGTAAGCGCTTTAACATAGTGGTGAATCTTTCCTCAAAAAAGCGCGCGTCGGGTGCGGCGCTCATGGTGCATGATTGGTGCGGGATTTCGTGCCTGTAAAAACTGGCGAAACTGTAACAATGGCGGGGATTTAGGGCAAGGTGTAAATATGGTACCTTACGCGGCCTTCAAGACACTCCGAGGATGGCTGCCCTACCATGTCCATCGATAGATCTGACATTGAAAAACTTGGCGAGCTGGCGCGTATTCATATCTCAGATGAAAATGCTCTGGCGAGCGCGCAACGTATTAACGAGGTGCTGGCGCTGGTCGACCAGTTACAGGCCGTCGATACCGCGAATGTTGAGCCCCTGGCCAACCCTCTGGGTGCCCGGCAGCGTTTGCGCCTCGATGAGGTGAGTGAGACTAATCGTCGGGATGCCTTTCAGGCGACCGCTCCCGCTACCGAGGATGGACTTTACTTGGTGCCGAAAGTCATCGAATAAGGCCGCTTCATCAAATAAACCCATAGATCTGTCTGTGGCGCAGTTTTATCACTGCCTATGGCACAAGGCGCGACGCTCATTATCGTAGTACGGAGTGTCGAGTCGTTAATCAAATACGGTCTCCGTGGAGACAGTCTGAGGAAACAGGATGCACAACCTTACCCTGACCGAATTAAGCGCAGGCCTGGGCGCTGGTGAATTTTCAAGCGTCGAAGTGACCGAGCATTTTCTGGCTCGCATTAAGCGGCTCGATGGCACTTACAATAGCTTTATTACGATTACCGAAGAACAGGCCCTGGCGCAGGCCGCAATGGCCGATCAACAACGGGCCGCTGGTAGTGTGCCGGCGCTGTGTGGTGTGCCCATCGCCCACAAAGATATTTTCTGCACCGACGGTGTGCGCACCAGTTGTGGTTCGAAAATGCTCGACAACTTTGTGCCGCCCTACAATGCCACCGTGGTCGAAAATTTTGCCGCCGCTGGTGTGGTGGTATTGGGTAAAACCAATATGGATGAGTTCGCCATGGGCTCGTCCAATGAAACCAGTTACTACGGTCCGGTAAAAAACCCCTGGCAGACCGACTGCGTGCCAGGTGGTTCCTCGGGTGGTTCGGCGGCGGCGGTTGCCGCGCGATTGACGCCCGCTGCCACTGCTACGGATACTGGTGGTTCCATTCGCCAGCCCGCTGCCCTGTGTGGTATCACCGGCTTAAAGCCAACCTACGGGCGGGTATCGCGCTGGGGCATGATTGCCTTTGCCTCGAGCCTCGACCAGGGTGGCCCCATGGCACGTACTGCCGAAGATCTAGCGCTGATGCTCAATGAAATGGCGAGCTTTGACAGCAAGGACTCGACCTCGCTTGAGCGGGAGGTGCCCGATTATCGCGCGAACTTAAATCGGGATGTCAGTGGCATGACCATCGGCGTGCCTGAAGAGTATTTTGGCGAGGGCTTGAACCCCGCCACCGAGCAGGCGGTGCGCGATGCTCTGGCAGAGTTGGAAAAGCAGGGTGCCAAACTCAAGGCCATCAGCCTGCCCCACTCCCACCTTTCTGTGCCGGCCTACTATGTCATCGCCCCGGCGGAGGCCTCGGCAAATTTATCCCGCTTCGACGGCTCACGCTACGGCTATCGTTGTGAAAACCCGGCCGATTTACGCGATATGTATATGCGTAGCCGCTCCGAGGGCTTTGGCGATGAGGTTAAGCGTCGCATCTTGATCGGTGCCTATTGTCTGTCGGCGGGCTATTACGATGCCTACTACAATAAAGCCATGCAGGTACGGCGCTTAATCAAAGACGATTTTGTCAGCGCTTTTAAAGACGTCGACATGATTGCCGGACCCACCTGCCCCAACCCGGCCTTTGAGTTTGGCGCCAAAAGTGATGACCCAGTGGCGATGTATCTGGAGGATATCTACACCATTGCCACCAATCTGGCGGGCCTGCCCGGCATGTCCCTGCCCTGCGGCCTGGTCGAGGGTAAGCCGGTTGGCTTGCAATTAATTGGCAACTATTTTGACGAGGGGCGCATGCTCAATGTCGCCCACCGCTATCAGCAGGCCAGCGACTGGCATTCGCGCTGCGCCCCCGGCATCGATTAAGGAGTACGGACAGCATGACATGGGAAACCGTCATCGGCCTGGAAGTTCACACCCAGCTGGCCACTAAAACCAAGATTTTTTCTGGCGCCAGCACCGAGTTTGGTGCCGCGCCCAACACTCAGGCCTGTGCCATTGATCTGGCCATGCCCGGTACCTTGCCTGTGCTCAATGCGGAAGCGGTGCGCATGGCAGTGATGTTCGGTGTCGCCATCGATGCCGATATCGGCCTGATTTCCGCTTTCGATCGCAAGAATTATTTTTACCCCGATCTGCCCAAGGGTTATCAAACCACCCAGCTGGAAAGGCCGATTGTGCTCGCGGGCAAGGTGGATATTCAGCTCGATGATGGCAGCACGAAAACCGTGCGCATTCACCACGCCCACCTCGAGGAAGATGCCGGTAAGTCACTGCACGAAGATTTCCACGGCATGTCGGGTATTGATCTCAATCGGGCTGGTACGCCGCTGATTGAAATTGTTTCCGAACCCGATATGAACAGCCCGGAAGAGGCGGTGGCCTTCGCCAAAAAGTTGCACGCACTGGTGGTGTCCATCGGTATTTGCGACGGTGAAATGGCCCAGGGCTCGATGCGTTTCGACGTTAATGTTTCGGTGCGCAAAAAAGGCGAGGAGCTGGGTACACGCACGGAAACTAAAAACCTCAACTCCTTCCGTTTTATGGAACGGGCGATTGTGCAGGAGGTGGCGCGCCAGATCGACTTAATCGAAGACGGCGGCACAGTGAAGCAGGAAACCCGACTCTACGATGGCGACACCCACACCGCGCGGTCGATGCGCAGTAAAGAGGAAGCCAATGATTATCGCTACTTCCCCTGCCCGGATTTACTGCCGGTGGAAATCGATCAGGCCTATGTTGACGCGGTGCGGGCATCACTACCCGAATTGCCCGAGGCCCGACGCACGCGCTTTATGGATAGCTATGAATTGTCTGCCTACGATGCCAGCGTACTCTCCGACGAAATTGCCACGGCGGCTTATTTTGAAACCGTGGCTAGCCGCTGTGGTGACGCTAAACTGGCGGCTAACTGGGTGACAGGTGAATTGGCGGCACGTTTAAATAGCGAAGATGTGTTGATACAGCATTGTCCGATTAGTGCAGAACCATTAGCGGCATTGATTGCACGCATTATCGATCAAACCATCTCCAATAAAATGGCGCGAGAGGTGTTCGCTGCCATGTGGGAGGGAGAGGGTGAGCCCGATGCCATTATCGAAGCTCGTGGTTTGAAGCAGGTGTCCGATAGTGGCGCCATCGCGGGGATGGTGGATGTGGTGATTGCCAACAGTGCCAAGCAGGTGGAAAATTATCGCAAGGCGGACGAGGCCAAGCGCCCCAAAATGCTCGGCTACTTTGTGGGTCAGATCATGAAGGCCTCAAAGGGCCAGGCCAACCCCAAGCAGGTGAATGAAGTGCTGCTGCAAAAACTCGATGCATTGCTATAAGTCGTATTTGTCAGGTAATTAAACTTAGGTAGTTGAAGAATGGCTTTAAAAAAAGATAAGCAAAAAGTTCTTGGTGAGATGTTTGATGATGAGCGTATCAAGACTTTTTTAGATTACGATGCGCCGCAGGGTGTCGATGGCGATTTTCATGTGCTTGAAAAGGCCTATCGCGGCATGCGGGCAGAAAACTTTTTGACTTTTTTGAAGTTTTTTACAGCGGCAAAAAGAAATATTAATGCCACTAATACCGAGGGTCAGACCCTACTGGATATCGTTTCCACTCACCGTCACGCAGAAGATTACGTGACGGCTCTAAAAGAGCATATGGCCAAATAATACGGGCTGTTTTACAAGCAAATTCACTGCAAAAATAAGGAAGCACCATGTCTAATACCGTGAGTTTTTCAAAGCAGGGCGCAATTGGCCTGATTAAAGTTAACAATCCCCCCGTTAACGCCCTTAACCAGTCGGTGCGAGCGGGCCTGAAAACCTGTGTTGAGCAGGGCCTCGCCGATGACGGCGTTAAAGCCATGGTGCTGATCTGCGAAGGCAGAACGTTTATTGCCGGTGCCGATATTAATGAGTTCGCCAAGGGCATGGGCGAGCCGGGTTTAGTGCCCGTGATTGGCAATATGGAAACGGCAGCTAAGCCTATTGTTGCCGCGATTCATGGTACTGCCCTCGGTGGCGGATTGGAAGTAGCCCTGGGTTGTCACTACCGCGTTGCTCTGTCCTCGGCCAAAGTCGGCTTGCCCGAAGTTCACCTCGGTCTGTTGCCCGGTGCCGGTGGCACCCAGCGCCTGCCGCGTTTGGTCGGTGCGCAAGCAGCACTTGAGTTGATTGTTGGTGGTGGTCATGTGCCAGCGGCCAAAGCCCTTGAGTTGGGTATTGTCGATGAGATTGTCGATGGTGATCTTGAAGCAGCCGCCATTGCTTATGCTGAAAAATTACTGGCCGATGGTAGCGGCCCGCGCGCCATTAGAGATATTGCGCCCGAGGCTGCAGGTTCCGAGGTGTTCGACAACTTTGAGAAAAGCATCGCCCGTAAGCAGCGCGGTTTTCTCGCGCCCTTCCATATTATTAAATCGATTCGCGCTGCCTTTGAATTGCCCTTTGATAAAGGCATGGCACGCGAAGAAGAATTATTTATGGAATTAATGAGGTCTTCAGAATCCGCGTCACAGCGTCATATTTTCTTTGCCGAGCGCGAAGTGGCAAAGGTGCCTGGCTTGGCGAAAGACACGGTAAAGCGTGAGATTAATTGTGGCGCCGTTGTTGGTGCTGGCACCATGGGCGGTGGTATTGCGATGAACTTCGCCAATGCCGGTATCCCCGTTAAGTTGCTGGAAATGAAGCAGGAATTTCTCGATAAAGGCATCGCTTTAATTCGTAAAAACTACGAAAATACCGCGAAAAAAGGCCGTATCTCCATGGCGGATGTTGAAAAACGCATGGCCTTGATTGAGCCAACACTGAGCTACGATGACATTAAAGATGTCGATATTGTGATTGAAGCCGTGTTCGAGAATATGGATGTTAAAAAGGAAGTCTTTAAAAAGCTCGATAGCGTTTGTCGCTCCGGCGCCATTCTCGCCAGCAATACCTCAACTCTCGACGTCGATGAAATTGCCAATGTAACCAGCCGACCACAGGACGTGATTGGCATGCACTTTTTTAGTCCGGCTAACGTCATGCGCCTGCTGGAAAATGTACGCGGTGAACTTACGGCCGACGATGTGATTGCGACAGTGATGAGCTTTTCCAAGCGCATTGGAAAAATTGGCGCCATGGTCGGCGTCTGCGATGGGTTTGTGGGCAACCGCATGTTGCACCAGCGCACCCGTGAATCTGCTTACCTGGTTGAAGAGGGTGCTAGCCCCGAACAGGTTGATAAAATCTTGTTCGATTTCGGCTTCCCCATGGGTGCCTTCACTATGGCCGATATGGCGGGGCTGGATGTCGGTTATAAGGTACGGGAAGAGCGTCGCAAGGCGGGTAAGGTCGAAAAACGCGACTCGGTGTGGATCGATAAAATTGTTGAGTTAGGCCGTCACGGGCAAAAAACCAATGCCGGTGTCTATAAATACGAGGATGGCCGCACGCCCATTCCCGACCCCATTGTTAAAGCCTTAATTGCCGAGTGTGCCAAAGAAGCGGGCATAGCGCAGCGCGACATTAGCGATCAGGAAATTCTAGAACGTTGCCTGTATCCGATGATTAACGAAGGTGCGCTTATCCTCGAAGAGGGTATTGCCGCGCGGCCGCTGGATATCGACATTATCTGGATTAATGGCTACGGCTTTCCCGGTTATAAGGGCGGCCCCATGTTCTGGGCAGATCAGATTGGCCTGCAAAATATCGTCGACGCCTACGCCAAATACGCCAAGCAGTTTGGCGATCACTACTGGCAACCGGCACCATTATTGGCGAAACTGGCGAAGGAAGGTAAGGGTTTTTACGACCTGTAGTACCCAGCTAGCCACTTAAATAGCCGGTTAGTGTTATGTGTAGCCCCATTTTGAAAGTGATGTTTCGCTTTCAAAATGGGGCTTTTTTTGGTCATGAAAAACTACGGGCCTGACTGGCGGAGGTGGTGTAATGTTGAGTAAAGGCAGGGACTTGTACCCACTACTCTATAGTTTCCGGCGCTGCCCCTATGCCATGCGTGCTCGTATGGCCCTCTACCAGGCGGGTGTGCAGTGTGAGCTGGTCGAAGTTGAATTAAAGGCAAAACCGGCGGCAATGCTTCTGCTCTCACCGAAGGGATCGGTACCGGTATTGCAACTACCATCGGGAGAGGTGCTCGATGAAAGCCTGGATATTATGCATTGGGCACTGGTCCAGAATGACCCGGCAGCCTGGCTGCCGACATCATTCCGGCTTAGTCAATCACTCATTGACGAAAATGATGGTAGTTTTAAAGCGGCCCTCGACCGCTATAAATATCCCCAGCGCTTTCCCGGCGGCGATAGTGCTGAGGCGCGAGATAGGGGAATGGATTTCCTCTATAAATTAAATGTTCAGTTGAATGACAATGCCTATTTACTGGGCTCGCAAGTGAGCTTTGTCGATATTGCCACCTTTCCCTTTGTGCGCCAGTTTGCCAATACCGATGGGCTCTGGTTTGAGACTCAGGCCCTACCTGCTGTTCGGCGTTGGCTGGGTAGTTTGGTCAATAGCGATTTGTTTCTTATTATAATGGCAAAAAACCGTAGCCACTTATTGTAGTTATGCGTCTTTAGCTATTGCCGAGTGTTGCAGCCTCGCAGATGTACTCTTCAAGTAGGCCCAGGGCCGCTGCGGCAAACTGCCACATATTTTCTTCACGCTTATTATGGCCGGTTTTAATTTGCAGGGTTTTCTCAATGGGACCGGTGACAGCGAACCAGGCTGTACCCGGAGGGTCTTTATAGGGATTGGCAGCGGGGCCGGTGGCACCGGTTTCGGCCAGGGCCCAGGTACCGCCCAGTGTGTTGTGAATACTGCGGGCACAGAGCAGGGCATATTTTTCCGTGGCACTGCGAACTCCCTTCATATCGCTATCGCTCATGTCGAGGAATTGGCGACGAGATTCGAGGGTGTAGACGACTGTACCACCGAGAAAATAGGCCGATGCCCCGGGCACGGAGACCAGCGCGGCCGATAGCAAACCGGCAATGGATGACTCGCAAACGGCCAAGGTTTGGTTGCCTTGTTTTAGCAACTCGCCCACGGGCTTGCCTAATGTTAGTAGCGAATGCATAGGTGCTCCTTTTAGGGCCCCGAACTTCTGTTGAATGTGGGGCAGCTTGTTAAATTGTTATTGTTGCTTATCGGCACCATACTGAGAACCTCAGCCTGCTATATCAATAGGAGCCTACTATAAAACAAGAGCACTCTGCTTGATGATAGCGTTAAGCGAGGTCAATGGGCTCGACCTTATGGTCAATAGCCTGATTGCCCTCGCGCTCGTCCTCGCCCCTGTCACCATGTGGCACGCGCTGCTCTATAAGCGCGATCCCCGCGCTGCGATGGGCTGGATCGGCGTCTGTTTGTTGTTCCCCATTATTGGCCCGGCCCTGTATTTTTTGTTTGGTATTAACCGCGTTCACCACCGGGCTCAGCTGTGGCGGGATGGTGCCCACCAGCGCCGCTTTGTCGACTTCGAGCGGGGTGAAGAACCCCTGTCTGAGATACCTTGCTATGGCAAGGTGCAAAACGAATTTAGCCCACTAATTCGTGCTACCTATGCGCTCACGGGCTTACCCTTGCTGGAGGGGAATCGAGTGGTGATTTTACGCAATGGTGAGCAGGCCTTTCCCGCGATGTTAGATGCCATCAACGGGGCGGAGAGGAGCGTCGATTTAAGTACCTATATTTTTGAAAGTAATGCTTCGGGTGGGGCATTTGCAGAGGCCCTTTACGGCGCCCAAAGTCGCGGTGCCGCGGTGAGGGTGATTGTCGATGGCATGGGTGATCTCTACTCCTGGCCGCGGATTAGCAGCCGCTTGCGTCGTCGCGGTATCCGTGTCGAGCGCTTTCACCCACCTCGTTTAATGCCGGTGTTGCCGGGTTTTAACCTGCGCAACCATCGAAAATTATTGCTGGTCGATGGCCAAATAGCCTTTACCGGTGGCATGAACCTGGGTGACCGGCATCTTGTCGCAGAAAGTGCGAACAAAAAAAAGACGGCCGATATTCACTTTCAGTTTCAAGGCCCCATCGTCGCCCAGCTGACGGCTGGCTTTACTCAAACCTGGCAGTTGGCAAGTGGTAGAGTAGTGAAAGCAGGCAGTACTGAGCCTAGTGAGTGCGGTGACAGTCGCTGTCGGGTGATTGTCGATGGGCCGGATATGAACCTCGACAAACTCAGCCATGTGCTCATGGCGGCGATAGCACAGGCCAAGTCGTCGATTCGCATCATGACACCCTATTTTTTGCCGCCGCGAGAAATGCTGACGGCCCTGCAAACAGCCGCCTTGCGCGGTGTGGTGGTGACGCTGGTACTACCGGAGAAAAACAATTTGCCCTACGTCCATTGGGCCATGCGTAACATGCTTTGGGAACTGCTTTACTACAATGTCAGGGTTGTCTACCAGGCCCCGCCCTTTAACCACAGCAAGTTGTTTTTGGTGGATGGGCAGTATTTACTGATTGGCTCGGCTAATCTTGACTCCCGTAGCCTGCGTTTAAACTATGAGCTCAGTGTTGAAATATATGACCCACTGCTGGCCGTAGAGTTGGAACAGGAGTTTGAACGGAGGGTCGCCGGCGGAGTGGAGTTAGGCCTGTCTGATCTGGATGGTCGCTCGCTGCTGTCACGGAGCCGAGACGCCCTTTGCTGGCTTTTTTCGCCGTATTTGTAGTTTCCGCCCAGGCTTAAATTACTATCGCGAGAGGGAAATATGCTTGTTTTTGGGGTATGGATATTAGTAAGTGTTAGAGAGTACACACCTTCTGAAGAGGGGGGCTGTTAGAATCACCCAGTTGTGCTCAGTGAGTCAATTGACGGTGAGAGTAAAGGGCGATGATCGAAGAAGAAGAAAAAAAACTGTTTCGTGAGTTCGTCGGTGATGTTGAGCCCGTCACCCAGCTTGGGCTTGGCTTGAAAATTCTGGTGGATAGAAATAGTCCGACACTAGTGTCGCGGCGCATGGCAGCTGTCAAAGTGAGTGAGAATGAGGATGATTTCCTTCCAGGAGCAGAGCATGTACCTCGGGTCAAGGCTCTCGACACCCTATCCTTTAAACGGGATGGGGTTCAGCACGGTGTTTTTCGTCACTTAAAGCAGGGCCGCTATAGCGTTGAGTCGAGTTTGGATTTACACCGTCTAACGGTCGTGCAAGCGCGAATAGAAGTACTGCATTTTGTCCGTGATTGTGTCGCTCACAATATTCGCTGTGGCTCAATTACCCACGGCAAAGGTGAGCACAGGGAAAACCCGGCACTGTTGAAAAGTTGTGTCAATTATTGGTTGCCACAGCTGCCGGAGGTTCTGGCCTTCCACAGCGCGCCTCGGCACAGTGGTGGTTTGGGTGCGACATTAATTTTGCTACGCAAAAGTGAAGAAAAAAAGGCCGCGAATCGCATGAAATTCCCTGAGCCGAAACCTTTGTGAGGGCGGGTGCATTGATGAAAGTAGTTAAAAAATGTGAGTCACTGTAATGACCGGATATTGCAGGGGCTGACATGCAAAAAATGAGCGACGCTAATACAGCGGTTGCGGCATTGGCTTTTGACGCCGGCCAGCCGTCTGTTATCGCTGATGCGACACGGAAAATAATCAAGGTCAATCCGGCATTTTTAAAGCTGACGGGCTTTCCTGCCGATATGTTGATTGGCTCGACACTGGATGAGCTCTATGTCGAGCAGGAAGATATAGGCTTTCTCGATTTCCTACACTCGTGTGCTGGGGACGATTCGCCCAGCGATGAAGCGGTGAATAGCTATACGGGAAAAACCCTGCGTGATACCTGGGATGGTCGGCATATTGAGTTGGTGGAAACACTGGCACACCTTCCCAGCCAAGAAGATGATCCGGGGCACTATCTTGTGAACTGTCAGGAAATCGGTGGTTTGATACCCAAAATCATTGTTGCTCCGGAATCGGAAAAATCTTTTCGCCAGCTTATTGACTCTTTGCCGGAGGCGGCAGTGGTGCTAGACGGCGGCCATATCGAGGCCTGTAATGAGCAGTTTGCCCGCCTTTCTCAGCGTGACAAGAATGAACTGGTGGGTTTGCCCATTACCGAATTGTCGATGGACGTGCAAAGTGACGGCATAGAGGCCGTTGAAAAGTTAAACCGTGTTTTATCAGCGCTCGAAAGGGGGCGTATTGGTACCATTGAGTGGTTGCTTTGCTTGCCCAATGGCGAGCCCCGCGAAGTGGAGGTGAGCTTTAGCGGTTTTGATTACTACGGCAGGCGGCTGACGTTTGCCAATGTTCGGGATATTACCGATCGCAAGCGCATGGAACTCGAGCGACAGGGCCTACTGGATGAACTGGCACACAAGGAGCAAATGACACGCCTGGCCACCAAGGCGGGTGGCATTGTCATTTGGGAAGCCGATATTTCCACGGATAAAATGTCCTGGTCTGATGGTGCTAGCCAGTTATTCGGGCTGTCTGATGAGGCGCTGCCAACCAGTTTTAATGGCCTGCGCAGTCTCGTGTTCGAGGATGACGTGGAATTACTGGTGACGGTGCTTGAGGATATTGGCGCTGGCCGACCCTTTGAAATGGAGAGTCGTTTTCAGCGACCACAGGGGGATCTGCTCTGGCTACGAACTCAGGGCCAGGTGGAATGCGATAGCAATGAGCGGCCCGTCATGGTGCGTGCAGCCGTGTCCAATATCACGGAGTACAAAAATGCCCAGCAAGAAATCAGCCGCCTGGCCTATTACGACCCACTGACAAAACTGGCCAATCGCCGTTTGTTGCTGGATAGGCTGCACCAGTATTGCGCATCATCGAAAAGAAACGCCACCAGTGGCGCGGTGTTTTATCTCGATCTGGATCGCTTCAAGTTACTCAATGACAGCCTGGGCCATGCCAGTGGCGATATTTTATTGATAGAAGTGGCGCGGCGATTGTTGGATGTTTTTCGTACCGATGACACCGTTGCTCGTATCGGCGGCGATGAGTTTGTGGTGGTGGTGCCGATTATTGCCGGGGGTGCCCATATGGTGGCTCACAAGGCGCGAGTGATTGCCGACAAGTTGCGCGCAACACTGGCCGATGACTATATTATCAATGGCCTCAATTACCATATGTCGTCCAGTATTGGCCTGGCGGTTTTCCCCCAGGACGGCGATACGGCGGAAAAGGTGATACAAAATGCCGATGTTGCGATGTATCAGGCAAAGCAAAATGGTCGTAATGCGGTGGCTTTTTATCGCGCCGAGCAGCAGCAAGACGCCGACAAACGCGTGCTTATCGAGCAGGATTTACGCCATGCCATTAAGCAACAGGAGTTTGAATTATATTATCAACCCAAGGTAGACAGCGCGGGACAGCCCTTGGGGGCGGAAGCTCTTATTCGTTGGCAACATGCCGATAAGGGCATGATTCCGCCGGTTGAGTTTATCGGTATTGCCGAGGAGACGGGCTTGATTGTCGACATTGGACAATGGGTGATGGAGGCGACCTGTGCCCAGTTAAAAACTTGGCAAGATACGGCTTGTTTAAAGCAGGGTTTTAGCGTCTCGGTGAATATTAGTCCCGTACAATTTAGGCGCAAAGACTTCGTCTTCAGTATAGAGGATGTTATTCAGCGCAATAATGTGCTCCCGGAAAGTATCATGCTAGAAATTACCGAGGGCATGTTAATAGAAGATATTGATGAAACCGTCGAAAAGCTCAATCAATTAAAACAATTGGGTGTGAAGATAGCCATTGACGACTTTGGCACGGGTTACTCCTCCCTGTATTATTTGAAACGCCTGCCCCTCGATGAAATAAAAATTGATAAGACCTACGTGCGTAATATTATTAGCGACAAAGATGATGCGGCCATTGTAAAAACAATTATGGATATTGCCCGTCACTTCTCTCTGAGTCCTGTTGCTGAAGGTGTCGAAAACAGTGAGCAGGCCAGTTTTTTACATGCCATCGGTTGTCAGATATTCCAGGGTTTTCTCTATTCCAGGCCCGTGCCTGCGAGTGAATTTAGCGCTAAATATTTTTGATTGAGCACGGTTTCTAAAACAAAAAATAGTAAAGTTATTGGCGGGATGAAGGGCCTTTGTCTAAGCTCTGGGTAGTGGCGAATGCTCAATCAAGGGTGCGCGCACTATCCGATTCCGGCGCGGTTTTTTGCTCGGGCTGGTGTTGAAATGATTGGCTTAGAGGATTTCATGATGCCCGGACATATCTATAAGCATATCGAAGTGACAGGTAGCTCGACCACAGGTACTGACGACGCGATCAGCGCAGCCATCGCGGAAGCGACTAAGACAATTAAGCATTTACACTGGTTTCAAGTGGTTGAGAGTCGCGGTTATATCGAAGATGGAAAAGTAAAACATTGGCAGGCTACCATCAAAGTCGGTTTCCGCCTCGACCATTAATTCCCAGGCGCTCGAGCTGTACCGCGGGCTTACAGGCGGTAGGCCAGGGCTTCGTGCAGGTGTTGGTTTTGGATTTCATCCTGGTTTTCAATATCGGCAATGGTACGAGCAACTTTCAATACCCGGTGAAAGCCACGAGCCGAAAGATCCAAACGTTCAATGGCCGTGTTCATCATTTCACGCTGCTCCCCGTTGAGCCGGCAGAACTGATCCAGTTGTTTGCGAGATAGTTGGGCGTTGAGGCTGGCTTGGCGAAGCTGTTGTTTTTGTCTCGCCGCGACCACGCGCTCGCGTATGCATGTACTACTTTCTGTCGCTGGCTTGGTGGCCGTTAACTCGCGGTGAGGTACGCGGGGTACATGGACTTGAAGGTCTATTCTATCCAGTAGTGGCCCCGATATTTTATCCCGGTAACGATTGACTACACCGGGAGTACAGCTGCAGCGCTGCTCGCCGAAATAGCCACAGGGGCAGGGGTTCATTGCCGCGATCAGCATAAAATTGGCGGGATACTCGATGCTTGTCTGCGCCCTGGCTATCAATATTGAGCCCGATTCCAGGGGCTCTCTTAGTACCTCTAGAACCTTGCGAGGGAATTCCGGTAATTCATCGAGAAAGAGTACGCCGTGGTGGGCCTTAGACACTTCACCTGGGCGGGGCGAGCTGCCGCCGCCGACCAATGATACGCTCGATGCGGTGTGGTGTGGAGAGCGGAAGGGGCGTTCAAAAAAATTAGTTCGAGTTTGATCATTACTCACCGAGTAGATGGCGGCAACTTCCAGGGCATCACTTTCGTCGAGGGGCGGTAATATACTGGCTAGGCGACTGGCTAGCATGGTTTTTCCCGTTCCGGGAGGGCCGCTAAAGAGTAGGTTGTGGGCGCCGGCGGCGGCAATCTCCAGTGCGCGCTTGGCCTGGTGCTGACCAATCACTTCATTGATGTCTGCGGTGAGGGGGAATTCAGTTTCTTGATAGTGACTTTGCAGAGGCAAAGTCTCCCTACCCTGTAAATGAGCGCAAACTTCCAGGAGGTGCTGGGCGGTGCAAACGGCAGTCTTGCTCGCGAGGGCTGCCTCGCGGCCGTTGGCCTGGGGCAATATCATCTTGCGCTGGTTTTTACCGCAGGCAAGAGCGCTCGGCAAAATACCATCGACGGGTCTCAGCTCGCCAGAAAGAGCCAGTTCACCAATAAATTCGTGCTCTTTTAGTATGTCTAGTGGCAGTTGTCCCGAGGCGGCGAGTATGCCCAGTGCTATGGGTAGGTCAAAGCGACCACCTTCCTTGGGTAGGTCGGCGGGGGCCAGGTTGATGGTGATGCGCCGTGCGGGAAATTCGAAGTGACTGTTTAGCAAGGCGCTGCGTACCCTGTCCTTGCTTTCCTTTACCGCCGCTTCAGGCAAGCCAACGATACTGAGACTGGGTAGACCGTTGGAGAGGTGGACTTCCACCGTGACCAATGGTGCGCTAATGCCAGATTTTGCCCGTGTGTAAATGACGGCCAGTGACATAGATCTTCCTTGATGGCACAGAACGACTCTTTTAGCAGATAGTTATCACCAATGAAAGCACAGGTAGATAGAAGAGGGCTGTTGCTATTGTCTGGTGGTGGTTTTTACGATGTAGCGGCGGCTGGGTTTATACGATAGGTCCTTCATGGAGTCCTTATTAGCCACCATGGTGGTCTTTTGGGTGTGAGCAATTTAAAAAAATGTGATGGTTCACTCTAAGTTCTTGTGCGCAGGGCTTATTTCTTGCATTCTATGGACGGAAGGTGAATTTTTTGGCACAGGCAATACGTTCTACGTCATAAGGTTTTTTTTGGGGCTTTCACTGCCTACTTAAAGACCGTATGGGCTGTTGGGGTAGGAGTTGAGTAGGTTTTTTTCCAATGGATTGGGCTCGCCTTGAGGAAGGGGCAATCGCGGGTCACCTCAATTCACTGGACATTTAAAATACGCATGAATACTAATAACATTTGAGTAAAGCAGGAGAGTAAGCATGAAAATGATCACTGCAGTCATCAAGCCCTTTAAGCTGGATGATGTTCGCGAAGCACTGGCCGATATTGGTGTACAGGGCTTAACCGTGACAGAAGTTAAGGGTTTTGGCCGGCAGAAAGGCCATACGGAACTCTATCGAGGTGCCGAATATGTTGTTGATTTCCTACCCAAGGTAAAGGCTGAGGTGGCCGTTACCGATGAAATGGTAGATAGCACCGTTGAGGCGATAGTCAATGCCGCGCAAACCGGCAAAATTGGCGACGGTAAAATCTTCATCTCTGACCTGGGTGAGGTCATTCGCATTCGTACCGGTGAAACGGGTAACGAAGCGGTTTAAATAAACAACTATTTATCAGATTAGATTGATTGAGGGGAAAACAATGGAAAGCGATATCGTTGAAATTAAGTATGCGCTGGACACCTTTTATTTTTTGGTGTGTGGCGCTTTGGTCATGTGGATGGCCGCTGGTTTCACCATGCTCGAATCGGGCCTGGTGAGAGCGAAAAATACCACAGAAATTTTAACCAAGAACGTGGCGCTTTACGCCGTGTCCTGTGTGATGTACCTGCTGATGGGCTATACCATCATGTATGGCGGCTCGGAGGGTGGTTATCTACCCGATAGCTGGTTTGGCAATAGCATTGCCAACGCTAGTGCCGAGGAGGTGCTGGCCGGTGCGGCAGCGGATGCCAGTGATTACACCTATTACTCGGGTGCATCCGACTTTTTCTTCCAGGTGGTCTTTGTTGCCACGGCGATGTCAATTGTCTCCGGTGCGGTCGCTGAGCGTATGAAGCTCTGGTCATTCCTGGCCTTTGCCGTTGTGATGACGGGTGTTATTTACCCCCTACAGGGTATGTGGAAGTGGGGCGGCGGTTTCCTCAATGAAGCGGGCTTTCTCGACTTTGCCGGTTCCGGTGTGGTGCATATGACCGGCGCTGCTGCGGCACTCGCTGCCGTTATCTTGCTCGGCGCGCGCAAGGGAAAATACCGCGAAGACGGCTCAGTTAACCCCATCCCCGGTGCCAATATGCCAATGGCGGCCCTCGGTATGTTCATTCTCTGGGTGGGCTGGTTTGGTTTTAACGGCGGCTCAGAGTTAAAAATATCCGATATTGGTGAGGCCAATGCGGTTGCTGATATCTTCGTCAATACCAACGCTGCGGCTTGCGGTGGCTTGATCGCCGCTCTGATTACCGCTCGCTTGCTGTTTGGCAAGGCGGATTTAACCATGGCCATTAACGGCGCACTGGCTGGTTTGGTGGCGATTACGGCTGAACCGCTGACTGCCGGACCCATGCTCTCGACAGTGATCGGTTTAATCGGTGGTGTCCTCGTGGTTTTCTCCGTGGTTACCTTTGATAAATTGAAGATTGATGACCCGGTTGGTGCAATTTCCGTTCACGGTGTTGTCGGTGTTTGGGGCTTGTTGGCCGTTTGTTGGTCCAACCCAGATGCAACTCTCTCCGCTCAGTTAATGGGCATTGGGGTGATCTTTGCCTGGGTCTTTGGTGCTAGCTTACTGGTGTGGGTTGTCCTGAAAGCATTGTGCGGTATTCGCGTCAGCGAAGAAGAGGAATACGAAGGTGTTGATATCTCCGAGTGTGGTATGGAAGCCTACCCAGAGTTTGTTACTAGTACGAAATAATAAGCCTTGATTTAAGGCCTGGAACAACAAAAAAGGGAGCTTAGCTCCCTTTTTTGTTGTTGGCTAAAAGTGTACTGTTGAGACTAGGAAGAAGATGAAGGGAAGACTCTATGAAGCTAATTACCGCAGTGATAAAACCATTTAAATTGGATGATGTTCGACAGGCTTTGGCCGATGTCGGTGTGCAAGGTATTACGGTTACGGAAGTAAAAGGCTTTGGCCGCCAGAAGGGGCATACCGAGCTTTATCGCGGCGCGGAGTATGTGGTGGATTTTTTGCCGAAAGTGAAGTTGGAGGCCGCTGTCGATGGCGATATGGTCGATAGCGTCATCGATGCGATTTTGAAATCTGCCAATACGGGAAAAATTGGCGACGGCAAAATTTTTATTAGCTCACTGGATGAGGTAGTGCGTATCCGCACCGGTGAAACGGGTTCCGACGCCGTTTAGACAATTTGCTGCAAGCACCGTATAAGCCTGGGTTGAGTTCATGTCCCGGGCTTTTTTTTGTTTCGAGAGTGGGCCCTTGGGTGGGCGCGGTCATAGGTGAGGGCCAGGTGCTGGAAGTCCAGGTGGGTATAAACCTGGGTGGTCGACAGGTTGGCGTGTCCGAGTAAGTCTTGAACCCCACGTAAATCTCCACTCGACTCCAGCATATGACTGGCAAAGGAATGGCGCAACATATGGGGGTGAACTGGTTGGCGGATACCCTGTTGCCGGCCAATTTTTTGTACACGCTGTTGAATGGCCCGGTGGCTGATACGCCTGCCCCGCTGGCTGACAAATAGCGCCTTTTCACTCTCTAGCGCCTTTTCGCCCCGTACCTTTAGCCATAGTTCAATGGCGCTCAGGGCATAGCTGCCGACGGGAATAAGACGCATGTTGTTGCCCTTGCCGGTGACAGTTACCGTGGCTTCTTGAAAATGTATGGCGTCGATATCGACATTGGCGATTTCTGCCAGGCGCAGTCCGGATGAATACAGTAATTCGAGCAGCGCGCGGTCGCGGAGGGAGTGCCAGTCATCGGTACTAATGTTCACTAGCTGGCAGGTTTGGTCGGCATCCATCAGCTTGGGCAGTTTTTTCGCCCTTGTCGGTGCCTGCAGACCGTTGGCAGGGTTATGGCTTAGCCATTTTTGTTGCAGGGCATAGCGAAAAAAAGTGCGCAGTGATGATAGCCAGCGCTGGAGGCTGGCATTGGCGAGACCGCTTTTATGCAGTGTCGCCAATGCACTGCGGATGTGTTGGCTATCAATATCTTTGAGACTTACCACTGCCTGCTCTGCCAATAGTGATTGTAGGCGGTGCAGGTCGCGCAGATAGCTCCTGGTGGTCAGTGGTGAGAGATTTTTGGCCCGGGTGTATCGGGTAAAGCTAGTTAGTTGCGCGTCATCGGGAACCTTTGCCATGGTGGCCTCAGCTCATTTTTGCGGCGCTGCGATAGCTTGTACGCTGGCTACCTGGGCCACCATCGAAGGTAAAATGCGATTTAGGACTTCGGCGATATAGCTGAGGAAAAGCGTGCCCATGCTACTTTTGTAATACAGTGGGTCGGAGCTGCCAATGGCGAGAATACCAAAGGTGTTGCCGTTGTTGAGAGGCACGACGGCAACCGATTTAATGGCGTTTGCCCGGCCATCAAACAGGAAGGCCAGCTCTTCGTCACGCAGCACGCCACAGGTGGCGCGATTGCTACGTAGTAGGCCGCCAATGGCCTGGGTGCCCTGGGCGAGACTGATTACCTTGGCTGGCGTTGCTAGGCTCTTATCGGCATCAAATAGAATGAGTTGATGGTATTCAATCTTAAAGTCGTTTTTCAGACTGTCGTAGAGGGTGTCGATAGCCCTCGTTAGACTGCTGGTCTCGAGTAGGCTGAGCACCAGGCGCTTGGTTTTTTCAAACAACTTATCGTTGGTTCCCGCTGTTTCGAGTAGCTTGCTCAAACGGGAGCGCATTTCCAGATTGCGCTCGCGCAAGACACTTAGCTGGCGCTCGATAAGGGATATCGCCTTACCACTTTCGTGGGGCAGTTCCAGGGATTCCAGTAACTCGGGGTGGCGTCCAAAAAAGTCCGTTTCTGTAGCGAGGAATGCACACACCTGCTTTTCAGTGATCGAGTGCCCGGCTTGTGTGCCAGGCTTATCATTGGTACTCATAGGCGAATGCGCCCCTGATAAACGGTTGTCGCCGGGCCTGTGACTGACACCGGCTGGTTTTCGCCCTGCCAGATGATAGTTAGACTACCGCCCGGCAAGTTGACTTTGACGGGAGAGTCTAGCAGATCTTGCGCAATACCAGCTACCGCTGCCGCACAGGCGCCGCTACCGCAGGCTTGGGTTTCGCCAGCGCCGCGCTCGTATACCCTCAGGTTGATTTCATGGCGGCTCAGAATTTCCATAAAGCCGACATTGACTCGTTCCGGGAAGCGGCTATGACTTTCGAGCAGTGAGCCAAGCTCGTCAATGGGGGCCTGTTGAATGTTGGCAACTCGCAATACGGCATGAGGGTTGCCGAGGGATAGGGCAGCAATCTCGAGACACTGCCCAGCGGCTTCAAGGGGGTAGGTCAGTGCAGGCTGGTCAGCTGTGAAAGGTATTTGCGAGGGTTCGAAGTTGGGTATGCCCAAGGTGGCGGTATAGCTCTGTTTGTTGTCAATACTCAATTGTAGCGTGCCGGCGTGGGTTTCGACGCTAAGCAGTGACTTACCAGTGAGTCGCCTGTCGCGGACGAATTTGGCGAAGCAGCGCGCGCCATTGCCGCACTGAGAGACTTCACTACCGTCGGCATTAAAAATACGGTATTTAAAATCGACATCGGGGCGGCTGGGCGGCTCAACCAGTAAAATTTGATCACAGCCGATGCCGGTGTTGCGGTCGGCGAGGCGGCGAGCGAGCTTGTCGCTCATTGTCACGGCCTGGGTCACGGCGTCGATGACTACAAAATCATTACCGAGGCCGTGCATTTTGGTGAAGCGAATATACATTCAGTGGTTGTCCGGCAGCAGAGATTCACCGCGCATTAAATCGGCCCTCGACTCACGAGTTTTAATGACGTGGCTGTCGCAGTCATCAACCATGATTTCCACCGCTCGGGGGCGACTGTTGTAATTTGAACTCATCGACATACCGTAGGCACCGCAGGAGTGAATGCACAGCAGGTCGCCCTCGGCAATGGCCAGGGAGCGCTGCTTACCGAGGAAGTCGCCGGTTTCACAGACCGGGCCGACGATGTCATAAACTACTGCTTTGGCCTGCTTGTTATCACTGACCGTTTCAATATCGAGCCAGGCCTCATAGAGGGCGGGGCGCAGCATGTCATTCATGGCGGCATCGACAATGGCAAAATTCTTGTCGCCGGCTGCTTTAAGATATTCGACCTTGGTGAGTAGAACGCCGGCATTGGCGACGATGGAGCGACCGGGTTCGAGGATGAGCCGCAGATTTCGAGCGCCGAGGCGCTGGCGGATGGCCTGAATATAGTCGCCGATGGCCGGGGGGTGTTCGTCCTGATAGCGCACGCCGAGCCCGCCGCCGAGATCTAAATGCTCAATGGCAATGCCGACCTCGGAGAGGCGATCAATGAGCAGAAGAACTCTATCCATGGCATCGATAAAGGGGGCGATTTCGGTGAGTTGCGAACCAATATGACAGTCGACACCTTTAATGCTGAGGTGGGAGAGCGATGCGGCTCGTTGGTAGACTTCGACAACAGCGTCGATTTCAATGCCAAACTTGTTTTCTTTGAGCCCGGTGGAAATATAGGGGTGGGTGCCAGCGTCGACATCGGGGTTCACCCGAATTGAAATGGGCGCGACGATGTCGAGGCCTTGGGCGATGTGCTGGATGCGCTCCAGTTCTGCAGTCGATTCAACATTGAAGCAGTGAATGCCAGTTCGTAGGGCCAGGGTGATTTCTTCGTGACTCTTGCCGACACCGGAAAAAACAATATTTTGTGGTAGGCCGCCGGCAGCCAGGACGCGCTCCAGCTCGCCGCCGGAAACAATGTCAAAGCCGGCACCCAATTTTGCTAGCAGGTTGAGAATGGCGAGACTGCAGTTGGCCTTTACTGCATAGCAAATCAGGTGGGACTGTTCGCCCATGGCTTGTTGATAGGCCAGGAACTGCTCACTAATGGCGGCCTTTGAATAGATGTAGGCCGGTGTGCCGTGCTCGGCAGCGAGATCGGCGAGAGCGACATTGTCGATATGGAGCTGGCCATTGCGGCGTTGAAAGTGGCTCATTCGTTTTCGCTGTCCTCAGCCGGGATTGGCGCTTCACTTTGTCGTTCGATAGCTGGCGGCGGAATATACAGAGCACCCTTATTGCCACAGGCATTGAGTGTAGAGATTGCCAATAAAAGTAGGGGCAATAAAAGGAAAATACGGCGGTAGGCAATGGCAGTCATTGGTAATCATTTGTCCAGTCAGCGGAGGGCAAGTATAGCGGTTCACTGTACTTGCCCTCAATATTAGCGCGTCAAATTTGGCGCGTATTCCACTTAGAAATTCTTACTTTGTTCTTCAAGTTGTTGGTGGGCTCGGGCGACGGCAAGGGTAACCTGTTGTGGTGCGGTGCCGCCAATATGCTTGCGTGCGGCAACGGAGCCTTCAAGGGTTAGTACATCAAAGACGTCGTTGGCAATCATGTCGCCGAATTTTTGCAGTTCGCCGAGGGACATTTCCGACAGGTCTTTGCCGCTCTCAATGCCGTAGGCGACTGCACTGCCGACGATTTCGTGGGCGTCGCGGAAGGGCACGTCTTTGCCCACCAAGTAGTCGGCGAGATCGGTGGCAGTGGAGAAGCCGCGCCGCGCCGCCTCGTACATCTTTTCTTTTTTCACTGTGATGGCAGGCACCATATCGGCAAAGGCGCGCAGGCAGTCGCGCACGGTATCGACACTGTCGAATAGGGGCTCTTTGTCTTCCTGGTTGTCTTTATTGTAGGCCAGGGGCTGGGACTTCATCAGGGTCAGCAGGCTAATCAGGTGGCCGTGGGTACGCCCGGTTTTACCGCGTACTAACTCGGGAACATCCGGGTTCTTCTTTTGCGGCATGATGGATGAGCCTGTGCAAAAGCGGTCGGGCAGGTCGATAAAATCAAATTGTGCCGATGCCCAGAGCACGAGTTCTTCGGAAGCCCGCGAGAGGTGGGTCATCAACAGGCTGGCAAAGGCGCAGAACTCGATGGCGAAGTCCCGGTCGCTGACCGAGTCGAGGCTGTTGGCGGTGGGGCCATCGAAATTGAGCAGTTTGGCGGTGTACTCCCGGTCAATGGGGTAGGTAGTGCCGGCAAGTGCTGCGGAGCCCAGTGGTGATTGGTTGAGCCGTTTTTTACAGTCGGCCAGACGTCCCTGGTCGCGTACTAGCATTTCGTACCAGGCCAGTAAATGGTGGCCAAAGGTCACTGGTTGAGCCGTTTGCAGGTGAGTGAAGCCGGGCATTATGGTGCTGGCTTCGCGTTCGGCAATATACAACAGGCCCTCTTGCAGGCGATGTAGTTCGCGCTGAATGGTGGTTATTTCGGCGCGTAACCAGAGGCGGATATCCGTCGCTACCTGGTCATTGCGCGAGCGTCCCGTGTGTAGCTTCTTGCCGGTGATGCCAATTTTGGCAGTCAGCGCCGCCTCGATATTCATGTGTACATCTTCAAGGGCAATCGACCACTCAAAGGCACCAGCTTCTATATCGGCTTGAATTTCTTCGAGTCCGGTTTTAATTTGCTGGTGTTCTTGCTCGGTGAGAATACCAACGCGGGTTAGCATTGCCGCGTGGGCCTGGGAGCCCTCAATATCTTGTTTATAAAGGCGCTGGTCAAAATTTACCGAGGCGGTGAAGCGGGCAACGAAGGCGTCGGTGGGCTCGCTAAAACGACCGCCCCAGGACTGGTTGGATGATTTTTTGTCGCTCATTGTGACCTCTGTTGACAGTTATTGGCACGCCTGCCCACGGCATAGGGTGCCTGTTGTGTAAAAATGGCGCATTATAGCTAATTCAACGAATACGCTGGGTAAGAAAGCTGAAACTAGGTCGAAGTAAAAATAAACCGGACGCTGGCCTGGTGCCAACATCACTCAGGCCTGAGCTCCCCAAGGATATTATTGGGCGCAGTGCTAGCTGTTTTGGCGTGCTACTAATTGGTCAGTTTTTGTTTGTGGTGATGTCATGGCTGGCTGGCGGCCCGTCGCTGGTCGGCTGGTCTGTGTTGGCCCAGGTGTGCCTGACTGCGCTATTCGTTTCGGCGGCTGTCGGATTGTTGGTCTGGCTTGTCGAACGCATGGCGTGGACAGCCTTTAGCGACAATGAGGCTGTGCTGAGTTATGCGGTGATGGTTGCGGTACTGGTGATGGCTGTATTGGCCATTCAGATTAGCCTGGTCGTTATGTTTGAACCGCTATTCCAGCGCTTTAAGCTGGCTGAGGGGATCGTACTTGCTTTAGTTTTAAGTGCCATGCTACTGCGCTATTTACACTTGGCCCGCCAGGTCAAGATGCTGCATGGACTGGCGGAGGCCTCGCGAATTCAGGAGTTACAGGCGCGCATACGCCCGCATTTTTTGTTTAACAGTATGAATATGGTTGCCAGCCTGATTGCCGTTGACCCAGAAAAGGCTGAGCAGGTGGTGGTCGATTTGGCTGACCTGTTCCGGCGGGTGCTGGATGATGCCCATACCCTGGTGCCTATGCGCGAAGAGCTGGCCCTGTGCCGCAGTTATCTGGCGCTGGAAAAATTGCGCTTGGGAGAGCGCCTGCAAACGGAATGGGAAATAGGAGATTACGGAGATGTGGAAATCCCCAGCCTGACCTTGCAACCGGTTCTGGAGAATGCCGTTTATCACGGCATTCAGTTATTACCGGAAGGTGGGCTGATTAAAATCAGTGTCAAACGGGTCAATGAGCGTTTGATTTTGACGGTAGGCAATCCTCGCAGCCAAAGAATGCAGCATAACAAGGGCAGTAAAATGGCCATTGACAATGTGCAAAAGCGACTTGTTGCACATTTCGGGCCGACTGCTGTGGTGCGTGCGGAGAGAATGGATAATCATTACATCACACATATAAACTTCCCGCTGGGGGAGTGAGATTTTTATGAATGTTTTGATCGTTGATGATGAGCCCCTGGCGCGCGACCGCCTACAGCGCATGGTTGCCGCGATGCCGGATTTTAATGTCGTCGCCATGGCTGAAAATGGTCAGCAGGCAATTCAGTGTGCCCGTGAGTCAAACCCCGATGTGGTGTTGATGGACGTGCGCATGCCCGGAATGGATGGTATTGCGGCGGCTCAGCACTTGGCCGAATTAGAGCCCCCTCCGGCAGTTATTTTCTGTACCGCCTATGAAGACTATGCGATAGAGGCCTTTTCATCCCAGGCCATTGGTTATTTGTTAAAGCCGGTAAAGCAGGCGGACCTGGACGCGGCGTTGGGTCGAACTGGGCGTGTTAACAAGGCCCAGCTTAACAGCCTGCAAGATACAGTCGTTATTGGTGAGGGCGGGCGCACTCACCTGGCGTCGAAAAACAGAGGTGAGATAGACCTCATTCCAATTAGCGATGTTCGCCTTTTTCAGGCCGATCACAAATATGTGACCGCCTACCACACAGGTGGTGAGGCCTTGCTGGATGATACCTTGAAGGAGCTGGAAGGCGAATTTGAGGGGCGCTTTGTGCGTATCCATCGCAATGCGCTAGTCTCGGTACTACACATTGAAGGCCTGGAGCGAGACAGTGAGGGCCACTGCTTTGTGCGCCTAAAAGAGCTGGATATCAAGCCCCAGGTGAGCCGTCGCCATATTACCTCGGTGCGTCGTTTGCTTGAGCAAATCTGATAAGTAGGGTCCCGTTCGCTTTTTTGTTTCTCAACAACTTCCTTGTTGGCCGCTGTCGGGTCGAGTCGCGGTGGCTATTCTCGTCGCCCCTAGCTAATTTAGTGTCTCGCATCTGTTAATATTATGGGCCTTAATACCTCGTTCGTTTTGGCGCGGGTATTTTGATAGTAATCCGTTCCTCAACGAATGAGTGAGTCCATGCCTATTTTGCGTATCGCCACCCGAAAAAGTCCCCTGGCCCTGTGGCAGGCGCACTTTGTTCGGGATGCCTTGATGCAGGCCCATGCGGGGCTTAGTGTAGAAATCATAGGTATGACCACTCAGGGCGATAAGATTCTCGATACGCCACTGGCTAAAATTGGCGGTAAGGGGCTCTTTGTTAAAGAACTCGAAGTCGCATTACTGGAGGGGCGGGCCGATATTGCGGTGCATTCGATGAAGGATGTGCCAATGGCCCTGCCACCGGGTCTGGTTCTGCCGGTGATCTGCGAGCGGGAAGACCCTCGTGATGCCTTCGTCTCCAATCACTTCCGCAGTATTGATGAGTTGCCCACGGGTGCCCGCGTCGGCACCAGTAGCATGCGGCGCCAATGCCAACTGATGGAAAGTTATCCCCAACTCGACGTGCTTGATTTGCGGGGTAACGTCAACACCCGCCTGGCACGACTGGATGCGGCTGAGTATGACGGTATTATTCTGGCGACTGCGGGTTTACTACGGCTTGATATGGCCGATAGAATTACCCAACGCATCCCTGTGAGCCAGTCATTGCCAGCTGGGGGGCAGGGTGCGGTAGGTATAGAGTGCCGCGCCGCTGATGAGCAAACACAGAGTTTATTAAGCGTCCTACACCACCCGGATACCGCTGCTCGAGTAGCCGCCGAAAGGGCAGTCAATCGTGAGCTGGAGGGGGGCTGCCAGGTGCCAATAGCCTGTTATGCCGAACTGAGTGCTGATCAACTCTACCTCCGGGCTCTGGTGGGTTCGCTCGATGGCAGTGTGATGTTGCGTGAGGACATCACCGGCGCTATAGAATCTGCCGAGCAACTCGGTATTGAGCTAGCTCGGCGTCTATTGGCACGAGGAGCGGATAAAATCCTCTCGGCCATTACGGCACCCTGATATGCCGGCCCTGAGCGGTCGGCATATTCTTAGCCTGCGCGCGAGTTCAGCGCCTTATACCTTCGATCAAACCGCCGGGGCGCCTCTCGCGGGATTCCAAAAGCAAGATTCCTTAATGGCTCGCCTTGCAAGGTTGGGCGCTATCTGCCACCACTACCCGGTCATCAAAATCGAGGCGGTAGGGGCTGATAATGAACAGGTTAAGCGACAGGTGATGGCCTTTTCCGAGTACGACAAAGCCATCATCGTCAGCCAGCATGCAGCGCGCTCGGCCTGGTACTGGCTGGACCGCTATTGGCCGATGTTGCCTGTGGGTGTTGACTATTTTGCGGTAGGACCGACCTCCGCCCAGCCTATGCTGGAGCAAGGTGTACCAGTCAGCGTACCAACATCGGGTTACACCAGTGAGGCTTTGTTAGCACTGTCGGCCTTAAAAACCGTAGAGGGCCAGAAAATCCTTATTTTCAGGGGTGGGCAGGGTCGCGACCTGCTTGAGAAGACCTTGCGGGAGCGGGGGGCAAAAGTCGATTGCTGTGAACTATATGGCCGAGTCGTCGAGGCATGCCATAGTCATAGCATTGTCGAATTGATACAGGCACAGAGCCCGCTGTTACTTATTTACAGTGGGCAGATACTCGCGGCTCTACTTGAGATCGTGCCTGAGGCTCACCTGAGCCGTTTGAAAAATTTGCCCATTGTCGTGCCCAGCGTTCGCGTGGAAACTTTGGCGCGGGGCAGGGGCTTTCGCTCGATACACCTTGCCTCTAGTGCTCTGGTGCAAGACATGGAGCAGAGTGTACTGGACTGTTACACTCCGGCCCGGTAACGACTTAGCTGGTCTAGTAAGTTGAAAATAATATTGATTGAATAGCGGGATGACGGGTGGATAACAAAAATCAAGCTGCGGAAACGCAGGGAAAAACGCAGGCCGGCTCCGTGGCCGAGACTAAATCGCAAAGTAAGACAGCCGCTAAGGCTGAGGGTAAAACGAAAAAACCTGCCACCGGTAGAGCTTGGCGTTGGCTCACGCTATTTTTATTGTTGCTCGTTATTACCGGTGGCAGTGCTTTGGCCTGGTTTGGTCAAACCTTGTGGGTGGAGCGCGCCGCGATTCTCAAAGTTGCCGAAGGGCAGACCATGTTAATTGGGAATGTACGGCAAGACATGGCCCGCAAAGCAGCAGAACAGGAGCGGTTAGTTGCCAGTTTTGAGCGTCAGCTTGCCGTCTTGCAGCAAGAACAGCAGGCCCAGTTAGCCTTGCTTGAAAGTAAGAGTAATACGGGTCGAGGCAAGCTTTTACTGGATGAAGCGGAGTTTTTAATTCGCCTGGCCAATCAGCGTTTACTGGTTGAGCGCCGACCCCAGGGCGCCCAAACCTTACTTGAAGCGGCGGACCAGGTGTTGGCACAACTGGATGACCCGGGACTGATCGCGATACGTAAAACCCTGTCAGGAAATATTGCGGCGCTACGCCGCACCTCGGTGATTGATCGCGAGGGTCTTTTCCTGCGCATCGGCACCTTGTCCGATTTGATGATGACTTTTCCGGCCTTACCGGTGCGAGGCTTGGCGGCCGATCAGGCACCGAAGAGTGATGCCTCTGATGCGGAGCTCCCTGATACCATATTGCTCGAAGGCCCCTGGTATCAGCATTTCTGGCAGAATGTTCGCAGCGCCAGTCAGGGCTTTATCGCGAGGCATTTTTATGTGCGTTCTCTTGAGCAGCCACTGGCACCGCTAATGACGCTTGAAAGGGAGGCTCAATTGCGGGATCGTTTATTTATTGCTCTTGGCAATGCCCAGCAAGCTCTGTTGCGTGAAGAGCAGGTCATTTATCGCACGAGTCTTGTTCGTGCGGCAAGGGTTATTGGTGAAAATTTCACCGCTAATGAAGATTCGCGAGCCATTATCGAAGAGCTGAAAGAATTACAGAGCGAAGTGGTAGAACAGGCTCTACCCGATATTAGCGCTTCGCTTTATGCCCTACGTGACTATCGCAGGGCACACGAGAGTCGGTCTGACGGTTTGGAGGGTTGATAGCCGTGAGAATTTCAATTGTGCTATTGCTCCTAGCTACCCTATTCGGCAGTTCCCTTTATTGGTTGATCGGGCAATTCCCCGGTTTTGTAGTGATTTCCCTTGGTACAACGGCGCTGCAATTTACCCTTTGGACGGGGGTTCTGGCTGTGTTGGCGTTGTGGCTGCTATTTCGTATATTACTTAGTTTGATCCGTGCCTTAGTCTTGCCTGGCTTACACCTGAGCCGGAATTGGCAGGCTAAAAAACAACACAAAAATAGCCAGTTAACCTATAGGGGTTTACTGGATCTGGCCGAGGGGCGCTGGGCATCGGCCTGCAAGCTGCTAACAAAGACGGCGGCAGGTTCTGAACTCGCTCTTATCAATTACCTGGGTGCGGCGGGGGCGGCGGCGGAGCTGGGCAATGAGGAGGAGGTCAACCAGCTCTTGGCTCTGGCGGAAAAAGCGGACTCGCGCAATGAGTTGGCGGTGGCTTTGACGCGTGTGCGATTGCTAGTTGGCAAAGGTGACTACGAAGAGGCCTTGCCAATGTTAGAGCTTTTGCACGGGCGCCATCCAACACACCCCTACATACTCAGTTTACTTGAAAGAAGTTACAGAAATTTGCAGCAGTGGGATCAGCTGGAAAAGCTCCTGGCAGACTTGCGGGCTAACAAAGTACTGGGTGATGAGGCGCTGCGCCAGCTGGAAATATCGATTCGCGCCCAGCAGTTGACTGCTCTCGCCAAAAACCTCGGCCCAGACATGGCGTCGAATAAGCAGGCGCTGGTCGATCTGTGGGGGCGAACCGCAAAATCCTTGCGTTCGGTGCCGGTACTTATCGCCCACCATGCAGCCCTGTTGAGCCAGCTTGGTGAGCCGGTTCAGGCTGAAAAAGAACTGCGCCGAGCCATTACAAAAGGCTGGGACAAGGAACTATTGACCAGCTATGGGCTACTTGGTGGCGAGCTTGCCGCCCAGCAGCTGAAGACAGCGGAGACTTGGTTCAAGGCGCAGCCGGATAACCCCGACCTGCTGCTGGCGTTGGCGCGGTTGTGCCAACGAGGTGAATTATGGGGCAAGGCCCGAGACTATTTAGAGGCTGCGCTGGAGCTCGATAGCCGCTCTGAAATTTATGCTGAGCTGGCGGAAGTGATGGGGCGCCTGGGTGAGCACGACAAAAGCCTGCAGTTTTATCGTCAGGGTTTGCTCGCGGTGACTGGTGGTGAGACACAGCTAATGGTGCGGGCTTAATATCCTTGAGCGTTTGGCAGGCATAAAAAAAGCACCTTGCCGGTGCTTTTTTTATGCCTTATTTTTTATCCCTTACGGGCTAAGGGGCTGTCATCGCGCACCCTATATGCTGGGTCCGGCGTTGTTGATGTCATCGGAGACATCGAAGGTTTTAAAGTTTTGTACAAACAGCCCTGCCAGTTTACTCGCTTGCTCGTCGTAGGCGGCTTGATCGGCCCAGGCCGCACGTGGGTTGAGGTAGCTCTTGTCGACACCGGATACCTCGACGGGGAACTCGAGGTTTAAGTGGGGCAGCTGTGCGGTCTCGGCTGTCTCCAGATCGCCGTTTTGAATGGCGGTGATGATGGCGCGAGTGACGGGGATGGGGAAGCGCGAGCCGCTGCCGTTGGCACCGCCTGCACCGCCGGTCCAGCCGGTGTTAACCAGGTAGACTTTACTGCCAAAATCTTCAATACGCTTCATCAGTAACTCGGCGTAAACACCGGCGGGTCGAGGCATGAAGGGAGCGCCGAAACAGGCTGAGAACGTGGGGTTGATACCGGACTCGCCACCGAGCTCAGTGGAGCCCACGCGTGCGGTGTAACCGCTGAGGAAGTGATAGGCCGCCGCTTCTTTTGACAGGATGGATACGGGGGGTAAGACGCCTGTGACGTCGCAGGTGAGGAACATGATGTGCTTGGGCTCGCCGGCGCGGTTTTTATCGGAGCGCATTTCAACGTGTTCCAGCGGATAGCTGCAGCGACCGTTTTCGGTCAGCGAGGTATCGCAGTAGTCGGGCTCGCGCTGGTCGTTGAGTACGACGTTTTCGACAATGGCACCGAAGCGAATGGCATCCCAGATTACCGGCTCATTCTTCTGGCTGAGGTCGATGGTCTTGGCGTAGCAGCCGCCCTCGAGATTGAACACGGCGCCCTTGCTCCAGCCGTGCTCGTCATCGCCAATAAGATAGCGCAAGGGGTCGGCCGAAAGGGTGGTTTTACCGGTGCCGGAGAGTCCGAAAAACAGGGCCACATCGCCGTTTTCACCAACATTGGCGGCGCAGTGCATGGGCATCACGTCTTTCTCGGGTAGCAGAAAGTTTTGTACCGAGAACATGCTCTTCTTCATTTCACCGGCGTACTTCATACCCGCAAGCAGTACTTTGCGTTGGGCGAAGTTGATGACCACAACACCACTACTGGTGGTGCCATCGCGCTCGGGCTCGCAAACGAAGTTAGCGGCGTGGAGAATTTGCCAGCCCTCTTTACTCGCAGGATTGTATTGCTCGGTGCGGATAAACATGTTTCTGGCGAACAGGTTGTGCCAGGCCGTCTCGGTGGTGACCTTGGCGGGGATGTAATGTTCTTTGTCCTGGCCGATATGCAGATAGGAAATAAAGCGGTCGACGCCGGCGATGTAAGATTCAACGCGATCCCACAGGGCGTCGAACTTGTCCTGGGGGAAGGGGCGGTTGACCGGACCCCAGTTGATGGCGTCGCTGGTGCTGGGCTCTTCGACGATAAAGCGGTCGGCGGGCGAGCGGCCAGTGTGCTGGCCGGTCTCCGTGCGCAGAGCGCCTGTGTGGGTGAGCACACCTTCCTTGCGTTGGAGGGATTGCTCGATCAGTTCAGCGGAACTCAGGTCGGTGTAGATGGTTGCCGCGGAAGTATCAAAGTCGGTCATTAGTTTCAATCCTGTGAACGGTTCAAGGGATAGCGCGCTATCTGGGTCGTGCAAAAAAGGGCGCCAATTATGCCAGAAAAGTGTCCCGTGGCGAAGGGAAAAAACGACGGCCTTAATGCAGGGTCGGTGGTTCGTCGATAAACAGCCGTGCCGCTTGCTCGGCGCTAAATTGATAGACGTAGTGGCAGAATTCACAGCCAACATCGATACTCGTCTGTTCTTCGAAAATGGCCTGGATCTCTTTTTCTCCCAGGCTAATCAACATATTGGCCGTGCGGCTGCGCGAGCAACTGCAGGAAAATTGTAGGGCTGTGGGCTCGAAGAGCTGTAGTTCTTCTTGATGAAACAGGCGATGTAATTGTTGTTGATGGCTAAGTGCTACTTGCTCGTCGGCTTTCAGTGTGTCGGCCAGGAGGCTTAAATGCTGCCAAAGTTCGGAACGTTGTTCGAGGCTTTGTAGTTGAATGGGCAGGGCCTGTAGTAGCAGACCAGCTGCTCTGTGTTCATCGGCGGCCAGCCATATGCGGGTGGGTAGTTGTTCCGATTGCTGGAAATAGGTATTCAGGCATGCGCTCAGTGAGTCGTGCTCGATAGCGATCACACTTTGATAGCGCTTCCCTTTGGCTGGATCGATGGTGATCACCAGATAGCCGCCATCCAGCAGTGAGCGAAAATCGCAGCCTTGCTCGTCGCTCGGCGCTTTGCTGGCTTCGTAACGAGCAACGGCGCGCAGATTGTTGTGGCGCGTGCAGTCGGCCATAATGAGCTTCAGCGCACCCTCGTTTTTGGGTTTTGCCTGCAAGGTGATAATGCCGTCGAATTTGAGCGTTGCGCTCAATAGTGCGGCGGCGCTGAGAAACTCGCCGAGCAGGGTGTCTATGGCGGCGGGTATGCCTTGGCCCGATTGCCTGTGGTTGGTGAGTACGGCCTGATAGCTGTCTTGCAGGGAGACGATTTCGCCGCGCACATCGCTCTGTTCAAAGAGAAATCTCTGCAGTACGTCATTGTCGGGTTTGGACATTACTTTACCGCTGGGTTTATTGGTGAACCTGGGATGTGCTTGATGGCTTAAGCCAGCTTGGTGCTTGCTTAGCCGGGCTGCAATGTACGGAAAATGCCTAATTTTGTCCAGAGGGCTCGGTCGGACGGAAGGCCTTTTAGTCGAGTTCTTGTTCGCGCTGAAAACGATGAATTTGGCGCCGTTGTTTTTTGTTGGGGCGCTGGTCGGGCGGATAGTGGCTACTGCCTGCGGCCTTGCGTTCGGCGGCCCGTCTCTCTCTTTCGATGATGCTTTGCTCCGTTTCACTGTACAGCGCTGCGGCCTCGGGTGCACCTCTGCGCTTATCGCTGAGAGTATCGACCTTTACGTGCTTTTCGTCCCAGCCCTGGCGAATGGTGAGTTCGGCACCTACCTTTAGTTCTTTACTGGCCTTCACCCGCTGCCCGGCAATGTGTACCTTGCCACCTTCGATGGCCGCTTTGGCCAGGGCGCGAGTTTTGAAAAACCTGGCGGCCCACAACCATTTATCAATGCGAACTTTTTCCATGGCAGTCATACTTTGTGTCGAATGCTGGGGTCAGCAGTCCTTAGTTAATTGGCAGTAGGTCGGAGAAATTCTCAACAGCGGGATACTTGAAATCACTTCGCGGTGGAACTTTGCTGTCGGGTTGGCTGATACACAGTAGGTGGGCGATGCCAAAATTCTCAGCGGCTTTGAGCATATCTTCGGTGTCATCAATAAAGAGTGTGCGCTTCGGGTCGAAGTCAATTTGTTGGCTAAGGCTTTCCCAAAAGGTTGGCGATTCTTTTGGCACACTGTAATCGTGGGACGAAATCAGAGTGTCGAGTAGGTCGTCAATACCGGTAATGTCGAGCTTCAGATTAAGACTATCGCGGTGGGCATTGGTGATTAAAATGCGTTGGCGATGGGTGCTGCCAAGGGCACTTAAAAACTGCCGTACATGGGGACGTTCGGCAATCAGGTGTTGTACCTCTTTTTTCAGCGCGGGGATGTCGAGGCCGAGTTCGGTCGACCAGAAATCGGTGCAGTACCATTCGATAGAGCTGCGTTTTTCTTCAAAGCGCCGGTAGAGTTTGTCGAGTGCGGCCTCGGGCTCGATTTTGTGAAGCTCCGCATAGCGGGCCGGTAGATGATGCTGCCAGAAGAAGTTATCAAAATGCAGGTCGAGCAGGGTGCCGTCCATGTCGAGCAGTACGGTGTCAATGGTGTTCCAGTCGAGCATAGTCGATAATACCTCTGAATCAATGAGGCAACTCTAGAAATGCATTTTTAGAGATGCCCAATACCTCTATAAGGGTTGAGTATGCCGACTAATCCCCTGGTTTTGAAGCGACAACGCATTGCCCGGACTCGCCTGTTTCAAATTGAGCAACTAGATTTACGCTTTTCTAATGGCGTGGAGCGCACGTACGAGCGCCTGGCGTCGTCGGGTTATGGCGCAGTCGCCGTGGTGCCGCTAACGGCACAGGGCTCGGTGATACTGGTACAGGAATACAGTGCCGGTATTAATGCCTATCAATGGGGTTTGCCCAAGGGGGCCATTGATCCAGGGGAGGATAACCTGACGGCGGGCAATCGAGAATTAAAGGAGGAGGCCGGTGTGGGCGCTCGCGAGTTGCGATTTTTGAAGAGCATCCATTTGACGCCGTCTTATATGGAACGCAGCATCGACCTACTGGTAGCCTGGGATCTCTACGAGGAATCCCTACCGGGGGATGAGCCGGAGCCGATGGCTACTATGGAGTGGCCTCTCGATAACCTGGCCGAACTGGTGGCGCGAGCCGATGTCAGTGATGGTATTTCGATTGCTGCCCTGTACCTGGCGCGAGATTATTTTCAGTCATCACCTCTCAAGTAGGTGATGGTCTTTATAACGTTTAAGCGATGAAGGGAGCTAGTGTGGACCAAACAATTGTAAATACAGACATTGTCGATGAGGTTGTGGCGCTTTGCCGTCGTGCCGGTGAGGCTATCCTTGAGGTCTATGCCCGCAGTGATCTGGGTGTCGAGGTGAAGTCCGATGAATCACCGCTCACCGCTGCAGATTTAGCCGCTCACCATATATTAGTTGGCGGTTTAGAAGGCTTGCTGGAAGGTGTTCCAGTGCTGAGTGAGGAAGCCGCAGCGCCGCCTTTTTCGGAACGCATTCAGTGGCAGCGTTACTGGATTATTGATCCCCTCGATGGTACTAAAGAGTTTATCAAGCGCAGCGGTGAATTTACTGTCAATGTCGCATTAGTCGACAATCATGTGCCCGTTTTGGGAGTGGTACATGTACCTGTGAGCGGGGTTACCTATACCGGCCTGAGCGGAAGCGGTGCTTATAAAATGGAAGGTGAGCAGCCCGGGCAAGCTATCTCTGTGCGTACGATGAGCGGGCGCGGTGGGACCGATAATCCAGTGACTGTAGTGGCAAGCCGTAGTCACGGGGCTGGCGCAGTTGATGATTTACTAAGGCGTCTGGCGAAAGATCTGGGTGAAACGGACACTTGCAATATGGGTAGCTCGTTAAAGTTGTGTTTGGTCGCGGAGGGCAGTGCCGATATTTATCCGCGCCTGGCACCGACCATGGAGTGGGATACGGCGGCGGCGCAGGCTGTTGTTGAGGCGGCGGGTGGTCAGGTGCTGAATTTTGATCTGGAGCCCTTGCGCTACAACCGCAAGGATGAATTGCTCAACCCCTATTTTTACGTTTTGGGTGACAGCTCTTTCCCCTGGAAAAACTTGTTGTCGGGCATTGAGGTGGAGAGTTAGGCGGTAATAACAAAGGGCTAAAAAATATCTTCCGGTAGCGCGCTGTCAGCCTCGAAAACCTGTTCTGGGTTGCTGCTGTCGCCATAGGCCGGAAGATTTTCTCCTCGGAAGAGTTCAAAAACACCGTTTTTTTCGCTCGGTGAAACCCTCAGCCCGCTTGTCGGATCTATGCGTACAGAGACCAGACCTGCAGGTTGTGGATGGCTGCGTTGGGGGCGGTTAGCCAGCGCCTTGCTCATATAGTCTATCCAGATGGGCAGGGCTGCCGAGCCACCATATTCCCGCCGGCCGAGCTTGCGGTTGTCGTCAAAGCCAAGCCAGGTGGTGGTTACCAGGTCGGGATTGTAGCCGGAAAACCAGGCGTCCCTGGGGCCATTGGTAGTACCGGTTTTACCTGCGATATCATTGCGTTGCATGGTACGTGCTTTAGTGGCTGTGCCTCTTTTGACGACATCCTTGAGCATGGAGTCGATCAGGTAGGCGACGCGGGGCTCGAGTATTCTTTCGGCAGATGGGCGTACGGGGCTTGCTACTTCTGACAGTGCACTTTGCAGTGCCGGATTGCTCGAATCACCGGTGCTCTCGTTAGTATCCCTTTTATCAGTGCAGTCGCCGCGACAGACCAAGGGGTTCATTGCCTGAAAAACATTCACCCCATCACTATCGGTAATACGCTCGATAAGGTAGGGCTCAATTTTGTATCCGCCGTTGGCAAAGGTTGCATAACCCCGAGCAATGGCCAGCGGGGTGACGGCGTGACTACCTAGGGCGAGGGATAAATCGTGGGGTAGCTGTTGTGGGTTAAAGCCGAATTTTGACGCAGTGTTGATGGCGTAGGCGATGCCGGTCGATTGCAAGACGCGAATAGATACCAGGTTGCGGGATAAATAGAGGGCTTTGCGCAGGCGCGTCGGGCCATAAAATTTGCCGCCACTGTTGACGGGGCGCCACTGGGTTTCGATAGTTGCATCGTTAAAGGTGAGGGGGGCGTCGTTAATCATACTGGCAGGAGTCATGCCTTTTTCCAGTGCGGCGGAATAAATGAAGGGCTTGAAGTTGGAGCCAGGTTGTCGTTGTGCCTGGGTAACACGGTTAAAGGGGCTTTGATAAAAATTAAGCCCACCCGCCATGGCTTTTATCGCTCCGGTGTCGGGATTGATGGAAACCAGTGCCGCCTGGGCGTCGGGGTTTTGCGTTAACCGCCATTCATCGTTGGTTGTTTTATTGATACGGATGAGGTCACCGATGGCAAAGATGTCATTCAGGTCTTTTACCGGGGCGCTGCGTTTATCCTCGCTTATATAAAGCCTGAGGTTCTTAAGACTGCCTTCAGTGCTGAGTGTAATGTTGGGGTTTTCCTCAGTTTGCAGAGTAATGTCCCTGGTTCCAACTTCCGTGACGATGGCGTACTGCGAGTTCGCCCCGGGACGCTTGCTTTGTAAAGCGCCGAGCCACTGTGTGCTGTCGGTGAAGTGGGCCTCCGGGCCACGGTAGCCATGGCGCCAGTCATAGTTTTTCAGGCCGTTAATCAAGGCTTGATCGGCATAGTTTTGTAGCGTGCTGTCAACCGTTGTAAACACCGAAAAACCAGAGGTATAAGCCTCGGCTCCGAATAGTTTCAGGGCAGTTTGGCGGGCAATTTCGGCGACATAGGGCGCATCGTAATCCTTTAATGAACCGTGATATTCGGCGCTAATAGTGCGACTTCTGGCCGCTTCGAGTGTAGTTCTGTCGATATGCCCTAGTTTATACATGCGTCCGAGTATCCAGTTGCGACGGGTCAGGGCGCGTTCGGGATTTATAATAGGATTGAAGCGAGAAGGTGCTTTGGGGAGTCCTGCGATCATGGCCAATTGGGCGAGAGAAAGCTCATTGATTGATTTGCCGTAGTAGGTTCTGGATGCAGCCTCTACGCCATAGGAGCGATTGCCGAGATAAATTTTGTTGGCATAGAGGGCGAATATTTCATTTTTTTCCAATTCGTCTTCAATACGTAACGCGAGCAGTATTTCATTGAATTTGCGAATGAAACTCTGCTCTCGGGTGAGGAAGAAGTTTCTGGCCAGTTGCATGGTGATAGTACTGCCACCGGTCTGTATGTGTCCCGTGGTGATGAGTTCTAATGCCGCTCGAGCCAGACCCTTAAAGTCGACGCCAATGTGGGAATAGAAGCCGTCATCCTCTGCGGCAAGGACGGCCTGGACAAATAATGGTGGAATTGCCTCGAAGCTAATCGGAGTTCGGCGTTTTTCACCAAACTCGCCGATAAGTTTCATATCTTGTGAATAAACTCTCAAAGGTGTTTGAAGTTTAACGGTTTTGAGGGTTTCCACCGATGGTAATTTCGGACTAAGGTAGAGATACAAGCTAGACAAGATAATTAATGTGCTGCCCAGTGCTGGAATGGCAAGCAAGTAGGTAATACGAAGCATCAAAATGGAAAGGTGTTTCATGAATTTTGGTTAGTCGACTGGTGGCTGTGAACCATTATAGTGGTAAGCGCGCGGTGATTTGTACTTGAAAGCTTGTGGCAAACAGTTAAAGTATATTGTTATTCATTTTGCCTAACTGCAGGAATTAAAGAATAAAAATGGGTATTTTTAGTTTTCTCGATAAGCAGATGAAGCCTGTTCTAGGAATTGATATCACCTCATCCACTGTCAAATTACTCGAATTGAGTAAAGTCGGTGAACGATATCGGGTCGAAAGTTACCTGGTTCGCCCCCTGCCGCAAAGCGCGGTCGTTGAGAAAAATATCAACGATGTAGAGGCCTTGGAGGAAACCATACGCAAAGTGGTGACTCAGGCGAAGCCTAAAACCCTGGATGCAGCGGTGGCGGTCGCAGGCTCGGCAGTAATCACCAAGGTGATTGAGATGCCGGGTGATTTGAGTGATCAGGCGATGGAGTCGCAGTTGTCTCTCGAGGCGGATCAATATATTCCCTACCCCCTGGATGAGGTCGCTTTGGACTACGAGGTGATTGGCCCATCGGAGGTAAATCCTGATCAGGTTGATGTGTTACTGGCTGCTTGTCGTCGCGAAAATGTCGACCTTCGCGTCGAGGCTTTGAGCGCAGCAGGCCTGACCCCTAAAGTTGTCGATGTTGAGGTGTTCGCTATTGAGCGGGCGTTTAATCTGATTACGGAGCAGCTTGGTAGTTTGGGTGAGCAGGTTATTGCGATTGCAGACATTGGTGCGACGATGTTGACCTTGAGTGTTCTCGTTGATGGCAAGACCTTGTATACCCGGGAGCAACTTTTTGGTGGTAGGCAAGTTACCGAAGAAATCCAGCGTCGCTACGGGCTTTCCCTCGAGGAAGCGGGGCAGGCCAAGAAGCAGGGTGGCTTACCTGAAGATTACGAAGCGGAAATCATTGAGCCTTTTAAAGAGGCCTTGATTCAACAAATCTCTCGATCCTTGCAGTTCTTTTTTTCCTCGAGCCAGTATAACTATGTCGACCAATTGGTCTTGGCTGGGGGTGTTGCGGCGACAGATGGTCTGAAGGATGAGGTTGAGGAAAAGCTTGGTTTGCCGACAATTATTGCCAACCCTTTTGCCAATATGGCGGTTGGTAGCAAGGTGGATGCTGTGGCGTTGGCAGTTGACGCACCGGCAATGATGATAGCTGCGGGTTTGGCACTGAGGAGTTTTGAATAACCATGGCGAATGTAAACCTACTTCCTTGGCGGGAAATCCAGCGGCAGGAAAGAAAGCAAGAGTTTTTAATTGTTCTGGGCATGGTGGCAGCTGTGGCATTACTTCTGTCTGTCGTCTGGGGATACTGGGTTAACGGGCAGATAGATTGGCAGAATGGTAGAAATAATTTATTACAGCGTGAAATAGCCGTGCTTGATGAAAAAGTTAAGGAAATTAAGGAGCTTAAATTACGCCGACAACAAGTACTTGAGCGTATGGAAGTTATTAAAGCCTTACAGGGGAATCGGCCGGGCGTGGTTAAGGTATTTGATGAGTTTGTGAGAGCTATTCCGAGCGGTGTGTTTTTTGTCGAGGTAAGCCGTAAAGGTGATAATGTCGCCTTGGTGGGTTTTGCCGAATCGAACAATCGGATATCGACCTTGATGCGCCAGCTTGATGCCTCTGAGCGGTTCAAGGAACCAAACCTGACCAAGGTTGAAGCTGACGATACTCTCGGCGAACAAGGTAGTCGCTTTGAACTTCAGGTCAGGCTGGATATGGTCGTGGAAAACGATGATGGCGAGGGGGCTTAAAGTGGCTAATGAAAATAAGGGGTTTCAGTTGGCCAAGCTGGATATCTCAGAGCTGGAATATCAAAACATTGGGGTTTGGCCTGCTCTATTTAAAGCTCTACTTTGTAATGTGGTGTTTATTCTTATCGTAGTGCTGGGTTATTTTTTCCATGTTAAAGATTTATATCTCAATTTAGAGTCGGTTGCAGCGAAAGAAATTACCTTGCGCAAAACCTATCAAGAAAAGGCATATGAAGCGGCAAACCTAGATGCATATCGCCAGCAGATGGTGGAGGTAGAGGAGTCTTTTGGCACCTTGTTAGCACAGTTACCTGGCGATACGGAAGTGCCGGGTTTGCTGGAAGACATTACTGAAATTGGTTACGGCAGCAGCCTGGAAATCAAGACAATTTCCCTGCAACCAGAGCAATCTGAAGAGTTCTATGTTGAGTTGCCGATCAAAATTGTTGCCGAGGGTGGCTATCATGATGTTGGAACCTTTGTCAGCGGTGTTGCTGGCTTACCAAGGATTGTGACACTGCATAATTACTCGATGAAGGCCAATGAGGAAGGGAATCGACTTATTTTTGAGGTGGAAGCGAAAACCTATCGATACAAAGGTCAGGAAGATTAACAATGGATACTGGTACTCTATTTAGGGCGACGACCGCGGTGTTGGCATTGGGCATCCTTGTTGGTTGTGGGGACGGGCAGCACGAAGATTTACGTTTGTTTATGGATGATGCGCGGAATCAGCCAGTGGGTGAGATAGAGCCACTACCGACATTTCGCCCCTATCAAACATTTCGCTATAGTGCGATCGCGATGCGCAGCCCTTTTGACATGCCTTTGTCAGCCATTGCCAAGGAAGATTCTTCCGGAAAGTTGGCTGTTGAGCCCGACGAAAACCGCAAGAAGGAATATCTTGAGGGCTTCAACTTTTCATCCTTTACGTTGGTTGGCATGCTTGATCAGGGCGATACAAGCTGGTCTTTGGTGAATGATGGTGAGGGCGGCGTGCATAGAATAACGATTGGTAATTACCTGGGCAAAAATCATGGCCAGATTACGGGTGTGTCGGATACTCGAATGGAAGTTCTCGAGATTGTTCCTGATGGCAAGGGTGGTTGGGTAGAACGACCGAGAACGCTGGCCATGAAGGGGAGCAATTAATGAGTAATGTTGGGGGGGGTGGTGTGAATATTATCAAGCGATTGGCTGGGGTGGTATCAAGGGTTTTTGTGGCGATGATTTTCAGTGTGGTCTTGTTTGAGACTGCTTTTGCGGCAACGGTAGATGATATTGGTTTTTCGGCACTGCCTGGAGGGCGTTTTGAAATCAAGCTCAGTGCCGTTGGCGGTTTGCCCGAACCAAAAAGCTACGCCATCGATTCTCCGGCTCGTATTGTTCTCGAATTCGAGGATACTACCAGTGCTCTGCAAAAGAAAAAATACCCTTTGGCATTCGATAATGCTCAAAGTGTGGTTGTTCTGAGTGCCGGGGGTAAAACGCGATTAATTGTTAACTTGAAGGATCCTGTTGGTTTTGAAACTTTTCAAGATGACGGTGGGATCAGGCTTCACATAGGCGACTTTGGCGGTGCATCCTTTGTGCAAAAAGAAGAGGCACCGGTCTTTGAGCTGCCCACCACACCATCGGACACAAGCGCTGCTGCCGAGTCTGGAAAGACTATCACCGATGTGGATTTTCGCCGTGGTGAAAAAGGGGAGGGTTTGGTTTCAATAGGCTTGGAGGATGCGAATACTACGGTAGATGTGAGCCAGGTTGGGCAAAATATAGTGCTTAGTTTTTATCGTACAGCATTACCCGAGGCCTTAAATCGAAAGCTGGATGTCGTCGACTTTGCTACACCAATATCAACGATTGACACCAAGACCGATGGCGGCATGACCAAGATGGTGATTTCTGCTACTGGTGAATACGATTATTTAGCGTACCAGGTAGACGGTCAATATATCATCAGCGTTAAGCGCCCGACTCAAGAGGAGCTTGAAGAAAGGAAGTCTCGCTTTGAGTTTACCGGTGAGAAGTTGTCGTTGAACTTTCAGGATATTGAAGTAAGGTCGGTTTTACAGTTGATTGCCGATTTTACCGACCTCAATTTGGTTGCTAGTGATACCGTCGTTGGTAATATTACCTTGCGATTGAGAAATGTTCCGTGGGATCAGGCTCTTGAAATTGTTTTAAAATCCAAGGGCCTGGATAAGCGCCAGGAAGGGAATGTGCTTCTGGTTGCCCCTGCAGTGGAAATTGCCGAGCGTGAGCGCTTACAGGTTGAGGCCAATAAGCAGCTGGTGGAACTTGCGCCATTGGTAACGGAGTTCGTACGTATTAAATACGCGGATGCCAGGGAGTTGTTTGAGCTGTTTAATACGGATGGTGATGAGGGCTCCGGCTCCGGTGGTAACGACGATGATGAAACTGCGACATCGAGCATTTTGTCCGAGCGGGGTAGCGCAATTGTCGATGAGCGAACAAACACCATCATATTGACGGACGTACAAGATAAAATTGATGACTTTTATCGACTTATTAAGGTCATCGACATCCCCGTAAGACAGGTTGAAATTGAGGCGAGGATTATTGTTGCCAGTACAGACTTTAAAAAGGAAGTGGGTACCCGCTGGGGTATCGCGGGATCTCGAACACCGGGTGGTGATATTTTTGAATTTTCCGGCCAGCGGGCAGGTTTGGATAGTGACCCTGGTTCTCCAGCTGAATTTTTTGGCGATTATCCAGCAGAGGCGCCGGCCTTAGACTTAGCCGAGACTCTTGGTGTTGACCTCGGGGTGTCCAACCCCACAGGCAGTTTGGCCCTTGGTTTGCTGACAAATAACACCCTGATTGATTTGGAGCTCAGCGCGCTTGAGAACGATGGCTTTGGTGAAATCCTCTCTCAGCCAAAATTGCTGACCGGGGATAAACAAAAAGCTGTCATTAAGGCGGGTACTGAAATTGCCTATGAATCCGGTACTTCTAGTGGTGAAACTGATATTGAGTTTCGCGAGGCGGTGCTAATGCTTGAGGTGACACCGCAGATTACACCCGATAATCGAGTGATCATGGACTTGCATATTACCCAGGACACGATCGGTGAAAACGTACCCACCTCCAGCGGCGGTAGCGAACCAACCATTGATATCACAGAAATAACAACAAAAGTATTGGTCGGTGATGGGCAGACCTTGGTGTTGGGCGGTATCTTTCAAATGACAGAGGTGAAAGGTGTGGAAAAAGTCCCTGTGCTGGGGGATATTCCTTATCTTGGTCGCTTGTTTCGCAAAGATAGTACAGAGCACACCAAGCGTGAGATCTTGATCTTTATAACCCCAAAAATCATCAGCGATCCGCTGCTTGATCGATGAGTGAATTAGCGCCTGTCTTTCTGGTCGGGCCAATGGGGGCGGGTAAGACGACTATTGGTCGACATCTTGCTCGCCTACTCGGCAAGTCGTTTGTGGATCTCGACCTTGAGATAGAAAAAAGTTGTGGCGCGGACATCGCCTGGATTTTTGATGTAGAGGGCGAGGCTGGGTTTCGCAAGCGGGAGGCTGCAATGCTCGGCGAAGTGGCAAGTCGCAATAATATGGTGATTGCCACCGGTGGTGGCGTGGTGCTGGATAGAGAAAATAGGGAGCTATTAAAGCGTAATGGCACCGTTGTTTATCTTTCCGTCGATGCCAAAGTACTCTTTAAGCGTATGCAGCAAGACACCAAAAGACCCTTACTACAAGTAGAAGATAAAGAGGCCATGATTGAGGGTATCGTCAAGGAGCGCGAGCCCTTGTACAGAGAAATTGCTGATATTGTGTTTGATGGCCACAAGAAAACGCCTGTAGTGGCGGCACAAGAGTTGGCGTCGTTGATTCGACAGTAGTCTTAATGAAGGTATCGATAGCTGCCGAAGGCTGATCTAACCCTGTGCTGCTGTGCTAAAATCGCAGTCCGTGATTATAGCTTTTGCCCAATGAATGTATTAAATGTCGATCTTGGTGAGCGCAGCTACCCAATCGTTATCGGTTGTAGCCTGACTCAAAGCGCGAGTACTTTAGCCCCTTTCATAAAGGGTGATCAGGTCTTACTTGTCAGTAACGAAACTGTTGCGCCCCTCTATATGGAAGTGCTTGAATCGATAATTAATGTTCCGGTGCTCAATACTGTGGTATTGCCCGATGGCGAGCAGCATAAGACATTAGAGACCCTTAATAGAATTTTTGATGCCCTGTTGGAGCATAGGCATGATCGCTCAACGACACTGATTGCTCTGGGCGGTGGTGTGGTCGGCGACATAACGGGTTTCGCCGCCGCGTGCTATCAACGAGGGGTTAATTTTGTTCAGATACCGACCACTTTATTGGCTCAGGTTGATTCTTCTGTCGGTGGCAAAACAGCGGTAAATCACCCCTCGGGTAAAAATATGATTGGCGCTTTTCATCAGCCCCAATGCGTGTTGATTGATATTGAAACCCTGCAATCCTTACCTGATAGAGAGTATCGTGCTGGTCTTGCGGAAGTGATCAAATATGGCTTGATTACGGACGTGGATTTTTTCGTCTGGCTTGAAGAGCATATGACCTCTTTGCTGGCCAGAGATAGAGGTGCGCTATTGTATGCCATTGAGCACTCTTGCCGCTTAAAGGCTCGTATCGTGAGTGAAGATGAGAGGGAGAGTGGGCTACGGGCAATTCTTAACCTCGGGCATACTTTTGGTCATGCCATCGAGACCCACGAGGGTTATGGTGAGTGGCTTCATGGCGAAGCGGTGGCGGCGGGCATGTGTATGGCGGCGGATCTGTCGCGGCGACTGGGTTGGATTTCCATGGCCGACCAGGCAAGGGTCGTTGCCCTGGTGGTAGAGGCTGGTTTGCCAACGACATCTCCCGATATTGCCCCAGAGAAGTTCTTGGCTCTGATGGCGGTTGATAAAAAAGCATTGGGCGGTGAAGTGCGATTGGTGCTCCTCGAGCGACTTGGTAAGGCCGTTATTACATCTGAATATGGCTCTGAGAAATTGATGGCGACTCTGTCCGCTAACTGAGTACCTAAAGACAGATTTGTCCCCCCGCGTTTCGACGTGTAAAATATCCCACCTTTTACGTGAACCCCTGTCGATCTGCCTAGGGTGTTCCTTTCTAATCTACTGTTATAAAAGAGTTTTTTATGGCGAACGGTTTGTATCGTTTGGATGAGTTTCGCGATAACTGCGGCTTTGGTTTGATTGCTCACACCAAGGGCGTGAGTAGTCACCGTTTGCTGCAGACGGCAATAGAGGCGCTGGCCTGTATGACCCATCGTGGCGGTATCGCTGCCGATGGCAAGACCGGTGATGGTTGTGGTTTGTTAATCCAGAAGCCGGATACTTTTCTGCGCCGAGTGGCTGGTGAGGCCTGTGAGGCCAACCTGCCGGAACTCTACGCCGTTGGTGTCATGATGCTCAGCCAGGATGCCGCGCCTCGAGCGCATTCCAAACGCGTGGTGGCTGAAGAGTTAGATCGTCAGGGTTTGCAGCTAAATGGTTGGAGAGAAGTGCCAACTGATTCCGGGTGCCTTGGCCCTATTGCTCTGCAGACCCTACCTTTTATTGAGCACCTATTTATCGGCGCTCCGGCGGGAATGGCTGGTCAGCAGTTTGACGCGCGCTTGTTTATCGCCCGCCGCCATATTGAAAATCGCCTACAGGAAGACAAGGCTTTTTATATTGCCAGTTTTTCGGCAACGGTGATGTCCTATAAAGGCCTGATGATGCCGGTAGATTTGCCGCATTTTTATCAAGACCTTTCAGACCCAGGGTTGGAGACTGCAATTTGCGTCTTTCATCAGCGCTTTTCGACGAATACCTTGCCCCGCTGGCCGCTGGCTCAGCCGTTTCGCATGCTGGCTCATAACGGTGAGATCAATACCATTTTGGGCAACAGGAACTGGTCCGTTGCCAGAACACCAAAATTCAAATCGCCCCTCTTGCCCGACCTGAATGAAGTAGTACCCCTGGTGAATCGTACGGGTTCAGATTCTTCAAGCCTCGATAATATGCTGGAGCTACTGGCGATAGGCGGCATGCCCCTACATCGTGCCGTGCGCATGTTAATTCCACCGGCCTGGAATAATGTCGAGGATAGAGATCCCAGCGAACGCGCATTTTTTGAATACCAGTCCATGCACATGGAGCCCTGGGATGGCCCCGCGGGTGTGGTGATGACCGATGGCCGCTATGCCATTTGTGCTCTCGATCGTAACGGTCTGCGCCCTTCGCGTTGGGTGTTAACCGACGATGATATTATTACGGTGGCCTCGGAAGTCGGCGTCTATGACTACCAGCCCGAGAATGTGGTGGCCAAGGGTCGCCTCGGGCCCGGTGACATACTCTCTATCGATGTGGTCGATGGTTTGATTGAAACACGAGAGGAGATCGATCACCGCCTCTCTCGTGAATTGCCCTATAAAAGTTGGTTGAAGGCCGGTGTGCGGGCTATTGAATCGACCATGGACGAAGATGGTATTGAGCTAGAGGGTAGCCTTACTCGCGAGCAAATTAATACCTATATGAAGCTTTATGGGGTCTCCTTTGAAGATCGCGATCAGGTGATGATGCCACTTGCCGAGGGTGGGCAGGAAGCGACGGCGTCAATGGGTGATGATTCCCCTCTGGCTGTGTTATCCCAGAAAAACCGCAGTTTATACGACTACTTTCGACAACAATTTGCCCAGGTCACCAATCCGCCCATCGATCCTTTGCGCGAAGCCATCGCAATGTCACTGAGTACTCAGCTGGGTAAGGAGCTCAATATATTTGAGCAGGACGCGGAGCACGCTATACGGATTAATCTCAATAGCCCCGTGTTGTCGCCGCGTAAGTACTATGCGCTGAAATATAACGACCACGAAGCTTTCCCCGTACAGAAATTTGATCTGAATTACGACCCTGCTAAAAAAGGTTTACGCGAGGCAATTGCTGATCTTTGTCGAGAAGTAGAGCAGGCAGTTCGCGGTGGCAAGGTGATTTGTATCTTGTCAGATCACGATATTGCTGAAAATAAGCTGCCTATTCATATGCTGTTTGCCGTGGGTGCGGTTCATAACCACCTGATTAAGACCGAGCTGCGCTGCGATGCCAATATCATTGCCAGCACCGGTAGTGCTCGTGACTCCCATCAAATAGCTGCATTGATTGGCTGTGGTGCCTCAGCGGTCTATCCCTACCTCAGTTTCCATGTGCTCTGCGACATGATTGAAAGCGGTGAATTGCACGGTACTGTCGATACGGCCTTTAAGAATTATCGTCGAGGTATCAATAAAGGCCTGATGAAAATTCTTTCGAAAATGGGTATTTCAACCATCACTTCTTATCGTGGCGCCGTGCTCTTTGAAGCGCTGGGTCTGTGTGATGATGTTGTTGAACTCTGTTTTCCGGGCATCGTTAGCCGTATTCAGGGTGCAAGTTTTGCCGACTTCGAAGAGGATCAGCAAACCCTGGCCGATAGTGCCTGGCTGGCTCGCAAACCCATCGCCCCCGGTGGTTTGTTGAAATATATTCACGGTCAGGAATATCACGCCTTTAATCCGGATGTTGTACAGGCGCTTCATAAAGTGGTACGTAGTGGTGACTATGCCGACTGGCGTGCCTATGCCGACATCGTTAACCTGCGGCCCATAGCGTCTTTGCGCGACATGATGCAGTTAAAAACCGATGGCGACAGTATAAAACTGGACGCGGTTGAGACGGCGGCACAAATTGTCCAGCGCTTTGATTCGGCGGGTATGTCGCTGGGGGCATTGTCGCCAGAGGCCCACGAAGCTTTGGCCGAAGCCATGAACAGCTTAGGTGGGCGCTCCAACTCTGGTGAGGGTGGTGAAGATCCCGTTCGTTACGGTACGCTGAAGAGCTCAAAAATCAAACAGGTGGCCTCGGGTCGCTTTGGTGTGACGCCGCACTATTTAGTCAATGCCGAGGTGATTCAGATCAAGGTAGCCCAGGGCGCGAAGCCCGGCGAGGGTGGTCAATTGCCCGGTGGCAAGGTGAATGAACTGATTGCCACCCTACGTTACTCGGTGCCGGGGGTGACATTGATTTCACCGCCGCCGCACCATGATATTTATTCGATTGAAGATCTGGCCCAGCTGATCTTTGATCTGAAGCAGGTTAACCCCAATGCGCTGGTATCCGTTAAATTGGTGTCGCGCCCGGGTGTCGGTACCATTGCCGCCGGTGTGGCGAAGGCCTACGCGGACATGATTACCATCTCTGGCTACGATGGTGGCACGGCGGCCAGCCCCTTGACCTCGATCCGCTATGCCGGTTCGCCCTGGGAGTTGGGTCTCGCCGAGACTCATCAAACCTTGCGCGCGAATGATCTGCGGGGCAAGGTTCGTGTACAGGCCGATGGCGGCCTGAAAACCGGCCTCGATGTGGTTAAAGCCGCTATTTTAGGCGCTGAAAGCTTTGGTTTTGGCACCGCGCCGATGGTGGCCCTGGGTTGTAAATACCTGCGCATCTGCCATTTGAATAACTGTGCAACGGGTGTGGCGACTCAGAATCAGCAGCTGCGCGATGGTTATTACAAGGGCACCGTTGAAATGGCGAAGAACTTTTTCCTCTTCGTTGCGGAAGAGGTACGGGAGTGGTTGGCGCTTCTCGGTGTGGCCTCTGTAGAAGCGTTGATTGGCCGCGTTGATTTACTAGAATTATTGCCCGGTGTCACCGCGCGTCAAGGCCAGTTGGACTTAAGGCCCATTGTTCACAGCGATGAACTACTGGAGTCGAAGCCCCAGTATTGCCAGCAGGACAAAAATCCGCCCTGGGATAAGGGCTTGCTTGCCGAAAAAATGGTGGCAGATATGTTACCGGCCATTGAGTCGAAATCGGGTGGTAGCTATGAATACGAGGTGTCCAATTGCGATCGCTCCATCGGGGCGCGTTTAAGTGGGGAAATTGCTCGCCGCCACGGCAATCAGGGCATGGCGTCTACACCCCTTGCACTGCGTTTATCCGGTGTTGCCGGGCAGTCCCTGGGTGCCTGGAATGCTGGAGGCCTGGATATATACTTGGCGGGTGATGCCAACGACTACGTCGGCAAGGGGATGGCAGGGGGCAAGATCGTTCTGACGCCACCCCCTGGCAGTCAGTTTGCCTGTCACAAGACACCCATTATGGGTAATACCTGCTTATACGGTGCGACCGGTGGTCGACTGTTTGCGTCGGGTCGAGCGGGCGAGCGTTTTGCGGTACGTAACTCGGGTGCTCAGGCCGTGGTGGAAGGCGCGGGGGACCATTGTTGTGAATACATGACCGGTGGTGTGGTCACCGTGCTGGGCTCGACGGGTTATAACTTTGGTGCCGGTATGACGGGCGGGTTTGCCTATGTGCTGGATCTGGAAAATAAGTTTTACGATCGCGTTAATATGGAGTTGGTTGAGCTGAGCCGCATCACCACGGAACCCTTGGAAAACCACCGTCACTATCTACGAGAGGTGATTGAAGGTTTTGTCGAGGCGACGGGTAGTGAATGGGGCTCGACCCTGTTGGACGATTTCGGCGACTATGTGGGGAAATTTTGGCTGGTGAAGCCGAAATCTGCTTCCTTGCGTGGTTTACTTGCCTCAACTCGAGCCCGTCCGGAATAAGCCGATGAATGTCAGTGATAGCATAAAGAATCAAGGTGGTAATAATGGCTGAACGGCCCAACAATGATTTCCAGTTTCTCGAGTTGAAAAGAGAGGATCCGGGCAAAAAGTCGATTCAACAGCGCACCACGGGTTACGCTGAAATATATGAGCCCTACCAAAAAACTGAGGTTCAGGAACAGGCTCACCGCTGTCTGGATTGTGGCAATCCCTATTGCGAGTGGAAGTGCCCGGTGCACAACTATATTCCCAATTGGCTGAAATTAGCGACTGATGGCAATATTATTGAAGCGGCCGAGCTGAGCCACCAGACCAATACCCTGCCGGAAATTTGTGGTCGGGTTTGTCCCCAGGATCTACTGTGCGAAGGTGCCTGTACTTTAAATGAGGACTTTGGGGCGGTGACCATCGGCAGTGTTGAGAAATACATTACCGATACGGCTCTTGCGATGGGCTGGCAGCCCGATTTATCGGATGTTATTGCCACTGGCAAGCGCGTGGCCATTGTTGGTGCCGGGCCTGCGGGTCTGGGCTGTGCTGATGTCCTGGCACGCAATGGTGTCGCTTCCGTTGTCTTTGATAGCCACCCTGAAATTGGTGGCTTACTGACCTTCGGCATCCCTGAATTTAAGTTGGAAAAATCGGTGATGGTCAAGCGCCGCGAGGTGTTTGAGGCCATGGGCATCGAATTTCGCTTGAATACCGAAGTCGGTAAAGATGTGCCATTCGACGCTTTGCTCGAAGAGTTCGACGCCGTTTTTCTCGGCATGGGTACATACACTCCCATGAAAGGCGGTTTCCCCGGTGAAAATATGGCTGGCGTTTACGATGCCCTGCCTTATTTAATTGGTAACGTGAATCACAATCAGGGCTGGTCGCAAGGCGATGGCCGCTTTGTCGATACAGCTGGTAAAAAAGTTGTGGTGCTGGGTGGTGGTGATACGGCGATGGACTGTAATCGCACCGCTATTCGTCAGGCTGCGAGCAATGTAAGTTGTGTTTATCGTCGCGATGAGGCGAATATGCCGGGTTCGCATCGTGAGGTGGCCAATGCTAAAGAGGAGGGCGTCAATTTCCTGTTTAACCGTCAGCCCATTGAAATCGTTGGCGAGGGCAGTGTCACTGGTATTAAAGTGGTTGAAACCCGCCTTGGCGAGCCCGGTGAAAACGGCCGTCGTCGTCCCGAGCCTATCGCGGGCAGTGAGCAAATTATTCCCGCAGATATCGTCCTCGTGGCCTTCGGTTTTCAACCAAGCCCGGCCAGTTGGTTTGCTGAGCATGACATCGCAATCAATGGTTGGGGCGGTGTTAACGCTGCCGAAGAACAAAAATACAAGTTTCAAACCTCCAATGCCAAGGTCTTTGCGGGTGGTGATATGGTCAGGGGCTCCGACCTGGTGGTAACTGCCATTTGGGAAGGGCGGCAGGCTGCGGAAGGAATACTGGATTATCTCGATGTCTGAATTAAAAAATGATCGTTTCCTGCGCGCTTTATTGCGCCAACCCGTTGATGTAACGCCGGTATGGATGATGCGTCAGGCCGGTCGCTATCTTCCAGAGTACCGTGCAGTACGCGCAAAGGCCGGCGATTTTATGTCGGTGTGTACCAATCCTCAGCTGGCTTGTGAAGTCACTTTACAGCCACTGGAGCGATTCCCATTGGATGCGGCCATCCTTTTCTCGGATATATTGACCATTCCCGATGCTATGGGCCTGGGGCTTTATTTTGAAGAGGGTGAGGGTCCACGTTTTCGCAAGACGGCGGATACCGCACAGGCGATTGAAGCCCTCCCGGTGATTGATACGGCTCGGGACTTGCCCTATGTACTGGATGCCGTCCGTCTTATTCGTCGCGAGCTCAACGGCAGTGTTCCCCTAATAGGTTTTTCTGGCAGCCCCTGGACTCTTGCGACGTATATGATCGAGGGCGGCAGCAGCAAAGATTTTGCCAAGATAAAAACATTGCTCTATACCAACCCTAGTTTGCTGCATGTGTTGTTAGAGAAGCTGGCTGCATCGGTGATTAACTATCTTAATGCGCAAATCGAAGCGGGTGCCCAGGCGGTACAAATTTTTGATACCTGGGGTGGTGCGCTAGGGGATAGGGCCTATCGTGAATTCTCCCTGCAGTATATGGAGAAAATTGTCAGCGGTTTAAACAAAGAGGCCGAGGGACGAGAGGTCCCCGTGATCTTGTTTACCAAGAACGGTGGTGGTTGGCTTGAAGCGATTGCCGACAGCGGTTGCCATGCCATTGGAGTCGATTGGACGCAAGATATCGGAGCAGCCCGCGATCGAGTGGGGCAGCGAGTTGCCCTACAGGGCAATATGGATCCGGCTGTGTTGCGCGCCCCTGTGGCTGTAATAGAAAACGAAGTGGCGGCTATTCTTAAACGCTTTGGTTCGGGTGAAGGCCACGTGTTTAATCTGGGGCATGGAATTACCCCCGATATAGATCCAGATCATGCGGCGGCATTTATTGATGCAGTTCACACTTTGTCTGTGAAGTATCACTAGGGGGACTTAAAGCTGGCAACGTTTGTCGCATATTTAAACCAGCTGCCTATACGATCTTGTAAATAATCACGATAATATTACTCTTGCTCACAGTAACTTACTTCACTACCACCTAAATAAGCTTTTGTGTTGCTCATTTGGTGGAAGCGAATATAGAAGAGTATGAGAGCGTGTATTATGGCTATTAAACAAGTTCAGGTTGGCGTTAATAATCTACTGCTGGGTATGTACGTTTCCCGTCTCGATCGACCCTGGTCCGAGACACCCTTCGCCTTGCAAGGTTTTTATATTCGCTCCCCGGGTGAGATCAATCAGTTAAAAACCTACTGTAGCCATATTTTTGTTGATATTGAAAAAGGCCGGGCTCCACTTGGTAAGGCTGTAGCCCCTGCCTCTCCCTCCCAGTCTAAGAAAACACTGTACGAGCCCCTGGCTAGATCTACTGCGAGAGTGGGACGTCGGCCCGTCAAGAAGAACAAAGAACAAACGACAGCCGCGCCCCTTGTCGTACGCAAGGGTGTTTATGAAACGAGTGTTTCTCTGCGCAAAGAATCCGTTAAGGCAAAGAAAATAGTCAGCCGCTTAAAGGGCTCTTTAACTCTGGTAGTCAAGCAAATAAACCGCGGTAAGACCATTGATTATGGGCGTTTAAAAGACAGTGTTGGCGATATGGTTGATAGCGTTCTACGCTGTCCGGATGCTTTTACCTGGCTGGTGCGTTTACGCGACCAGGATGCTCATAGTTATGATCATAGCTTGCGGTCGGCGTTGTGGGCCGTGCAATTTGCGCGCTATATTGGTATGCCGAAGGATGAGATTGCGGTGTTGTGTATGGGCACCTTATTGAAGGATGTTGGTAAGGCAAAATTACCTAGTAGATTATTGCGCAAGGAAAAGCGTAGCGATATAGAAGAGCAAGAGTATCGCAGGTATGTTACCCACGGTGTCGAGATACTTAGGCAAACCCACAAGATTGAACCCCGCGTTATCTCCGTCGTTCGCTATCATGCCGAGCGCAATGATGGCAGTGGTTATCCTGAAGGTCTCACCGGTGGGAAGATACCCCTGTTGGCGAGAATTGCAGGGATTGCCAGTACCTACGACAGCATTTGCTATCGCCGGGATGCATTGGAACCGCTGTCGCCATCGCGAGCGGTGGGCGTGTTGTATGAATCTCGTGACAAGCAATTTTCCGATGATCTGGTGGTGAGTTTTATTCAATCGATAGGTTTGTATCCGACGGGCACTTTGGTCGAATTGACCACGGGAGATATCGGTGTTGTCACCGAGCAGCACCCCAAATCAAGACTAACACCAAAAATTGCCGTGTTAGGTCGTGAGGGCACAGAGCTTACTGACGCGGTCATCGTTGTCGATCTGAAAGACGAGGAAAAAACGCGACAGGCACTGGGTAATAGAGAAGGAGGAAGTCAAACTGTAATTGAGAGGGCTGCAATTGCTCGAGATCTTGAGCCCGGTGGCTATGATATTGACCTTTCCAAAATCTCCCATCTTTTTATTACTCAAGAGCTTGATAATTCCCCGGGTTTGTTTTCTGGCTTACGTCAGCGGCTCCATCTTGGCTAACTCGTCATGATGGGCGAGGGTTAGACCCTCACCCATCAAAATTTCATCACCGCTAGCTAACTGTTCACTGAAAGTGAGTGACTCGTTAAATAAAAGTACGACGGTTGAGCCAAACTTAAATCTGCCAATTTCCTCGGCTCTTTCGAAGCTCATCACCTGAGATGAAAACTTTACATGGGCCTGTGTGGCCGGCGTGTAATGATTTTGCCAACGGGTTTCTATACCTGCTACCAGCATGGCACCGACTAGAATAAGCGCTATTTTCCCTCGGCTCGTTTCAAAAATACAAATCAAACGTTCGTTTTTGGCGAATAGTTCGGGAATGCCATTGGCCGTCGCCTGATTGACTGAAAAAAGTTTGCCGGGAATGTAGCGTGTCTCCAGGAGCTTCCCCGCCCAGGGCATATGTACTCGGTGATAGTCTCTTGGAGATAAATAAATGGTCGCAAAACTACCACCGGAAAATTCTGCGGCAAGGGTGTCATCATTCCCGAGCAAACGGCTTGTGGTATAGGTTTGTCCTTTGGCCTGAATGAACTGCTCGTTATTGATAGCGCCGAATTGGCTGAGTATTCCATCGGCGGGGGATACTATGGCGTTTGCATGACTGCATGTCGGGCGCGCACCTGGTTTTAACGATCGGGTAAAAAAATCATTGAAGGTCGCATACTGTTCAGGGTGCTCGCGCTCGGCAATGGATAGGTCAATATTATAAGTACGAATAGCCTGGTTAATAAGATAGTTTTTGAGCCACGGGGTTTTGGCTTCGGCGACTTTGCCGATGAGCCGCGACAGCTTGTGTTGGGGTATCACTTCTTGCAATAGGCAGAAAAGCGTATCTGAATAACTTTGCATGGGTTTTAGTTGGGCTCTAGGGTCGGTCATGGATAATTGAGTGACGATCGCTACAGCTAAATTAACTACTTGGCTGCACTGACTTGAGGGCTGTGTTCTATTAATCGCTTGTTAGGCTGAGCTTGATCAATTGGTAGCTCTGCATTCTTTGGGGGGATATTTTACCTGCTTGAAGAGCGCTTTGCAGCGCGCAGCCCGGATCATTCTTGTGGCGACAATCGCGAAATTTACAATGGCCAAGAAAGGGGCGGAACTCGATAAAACCCTGAGCGATATCGTCTTCGTCAAGATGAATGAGCCCAAACTCACGGATGCCCGGTGAGTCAATAAGTTGGCCGCCACCGGGTAGGAAGAATAAATTGGCGGTTGTGGTGGTGTGCCGCCCCTTGGAATGGGCTTCTGAAAGGCTGCCGATAGCGGCTTCTGCGGCGGGGCAAATGGCATTGATCAGGGATGACTTTCCCACGCCGGACTGCCCGACAAAGACACTGGTGTACTGTTGTAGGGTCGCTGTAAGTTGCTCAATGCCGTGCTTGGATTGGGCGGATGCATCGATAACATCGTAGCCGAGCTGGGCGTAAATGCGGGCAAAATCTTTGCTGAGCTGAGTGTTTTCAGAAGAGAGGTCGGTTTTATTAAAGAGTAATAGGGGCTTAATACCGTGGTGCTCAATGGCGACGAGGTAGCGGTCAATCAAGTTGGCGTGGGGTCTGGGTTCGGGTGCAATGACCACGACGATGAGGTCAATATTAGCTGCTACGGGGCGCAGCTTGCCCCGGCTATCGGGTCGATCGAGCAGTGTTTTGCGCGGCTGTACGGCACAGACTACGCCATAGGGTTTACCGGGGCGCCAAATGATATTGTCGCCGGTAACGACCGACTCTAGATTGGAGCGTAAATAGCAGCGTTCTGGGGCAGATGTAGGGGAGGTGACGACATCGACCTGGTTGCTATAGCGCGTACTGACAAGCCCTGTCTGTTCGGGACCGAGTTCGCCAGATTGTAGGAGCTTTTCTCCGCGCTGACGCTTACCTGCGCTATCGATACTGGTCGAATGCTTGCGACGAATACGGCGTTGCTGTTGATCGGTGATTTTACGTTTTGCCATGCCCTCCTGATTCCCGGTGCTGTCAGTGGGGCCAAGCATATAGCATAATGTTGGGCGATGATACGGAGGCCCCCGGCTCTTGTTTGCACTCAATTTAGACACATTTCGGCTTTACCTGCCGCTACTGGCAATGCTCGCGGCATGTGTCGCAGTACTGTGGGTGACGCATTGGCTCTTGATACGTCGAAAAGACGGTGCTGTCTCGTCAATCAGTCGTCAGCTGATTTTATTGAGTTTGACCATCGTTGCGATAATTTTGCTAGTGCTCACGCTACCGGTGGGCGAGGCGACAAAGGGTGATTTACTGAGTCTATTGGGTCTGGTCTTTACCGGTATTTTCGCACTGTCCTCCACCTCCTTTGTTTCTAACGCCATGGCGGGGTTTATGCTGCGCTCGGTGAAAAGTTTCAGGCACGGTGACTTTGTCCGTGTTGGTGAGCATTTTGGGCGAGTAACGGTGAGCGGCCTGTTTCACACCGAGATTCAATCTCAGGAACGGGATCTGATTACATTACCCAACCTTTACCTGGCCACTAAGCCACTGACGGTGGTGCGCTCGTCCGGTACCTTTACCTCATGTGAGGTCTCCATAGGTTACGATGTTGCCTGGCACAAAGTTGAACCCTTGTTGAAGTTGGCGACCCAGGAAGCAGGTCTGGATGAGCCTTTTGTGCAAATTCTGTCGCTTGGCGACTTCTCAATTGTCTATAAAACGGGGGGTATATGTAGCGATATTAGTCAACTATTAACCCAGCGAACCCGCCTTAAAAAAGCTGTGCTCGATCAGCTACACGCGGCGGGCATCGAAATTGTGTCACCGCATTTTATGAATCAAAGACAGTTGCCAGCCGAGCAGGTTTTTCGTGCTGTGCCGACCTATGCCAATAGCGAAGAAGGGAGTAGGGGATCACCAGAAGCAAAAATATTTGATAAGGCGGAAAAGGTCGTTAAAATCCGTATATTACTCGACGATGTTACCCGCCTTAAGACAACTATCAGCGCATATACCCTGTCCCTGGAAAGCGCGGATAATGAGCAGCAAGCGCAAATTAATCTAGCTATTCAAGAGGCTAGCGAACGTATCAAGTCGCTGGAAAACATTATTGATAAGGCCCGCGAAAATCAGCAGAAGGAATAAAATGAACGATCTTAATTTAATCTGGATCGACCTGGAGATGACTGGGCTCGATACCGATAATGATCACATTATCGAAATTGCCACTCTGGTAACGGATTCGGAACTCAACACTCTGGCGGAGGGGCCTATATTAGCTATCCACCAACCCGATGATGTGATTGCCGGCATGGATGAATGGAATACTCGCCAACATGGCCAATCTGGTTTGATCGAGCGCGTCGCTAATAGCCACCTCAGCGCGACAGATGCGGAGCAGCAAACGATCGAATTTCTTCGCTCTTGGGTGGCTGCCGGCAAGTCGCCGATGAGTGGCAATTCCATTTGTCAGGATCGACGCTTTATGGCGCGGGAAATGCCACTGTTGGAAGACTATTTCCACTATCGAAATCTTGATGTCAGTAGTATAAAGGAGCTAGTACGACGCTGGCGTCCTGAAATATTGCAAGGCTTTAAAAAGAAGGCCAGTCATCTGGCAATGGATGATATTCTCGACTCGATAGCAGAGCTAAAATACTATCGACAGCACTTTCTGAAAGAGTAGTAGGCACCCAATAAAAATAAATACAAAGCGCAAGTGCGCTAAACTGGCTTGGAGAATTAGATGATTGTTGACCCCATAGTTCCGCAACAGCGAATCGATGCCATGCGTGCCGGTGGTTGGTGGCGGGACGAAAACCTGCTGGACTATTTTGACTCGGCCTTGCTCACCTGCCCCGACGCCATCGCTATCGTCGATTACCGCACCGAAAGCGGTGAAAAAATTTGCATGACTTACCGCCAGCTCGCCGAAAAAGCCGAGCGGGTGGCGGTGGCACTGGCCCATTACGGCATTGAAAAGCAGGATGTGGTGTCTTTTCAACTGCCCAATTGGTGGGAGTTTGTCGTTATCAACCTGGCATGTTTGCGCATTGGTGCCGTGAGCAATCCCTTGATGCCGATTTTTCGCGAACATGAATTGTCCTTCATGGTCGATTTTGCCGAAGCAAAAGTGTTGATTGTTCCCAAAGAATTTCGCGGCTTTGATCATGAGAAGATGATTGCGGGCATGCGTGACAAACTGCCCCATTTGGAACACGTATTTGTGGTCGGAGGGGATGATGAGAATAGTTTTGATGCGGCCTTGCTGAATCACGGTCTTACGAGTGATAGCGCGACCCTGTTTAAAAGTCGGCAGTTAGACCCCAATGATGTGGTGTTGCTGCTGTATACCTCCGGTACCACCGGCATGCCGAAGGGTGTTATGCACTGTGCTAATACCTTCCTGTTTAGCGTACATGCAATGCTAGAACGCTGTGAGCTATCTCAGGATGACGATATTTTTATGGGCTCACCACTGGCTCATTTAACGGGTTTTATGTATGGCATGTGGATGCCGATGGTGCTGAAAACAAAAATGATTTTTCTCGATGTCTGGAATGTTGATGTCGGCTGGCAATTAATGGCTGAGGAGAATGCTTCTTTTGCCATGGGGGCCACACCCTTTCTGGCGGATTTGAGCAACGCGCAACAACGGGATAAATATAACTCTGAACGCTTTCGGCTATTTGTCTGTGGCGGGGCACCCATCCCCAGTGCCCTGGCCGAAAAATCCACAGAGGCATTGTCGATAAAACTGATGGCGGTGTGGGGTATGAGTGAATGTGGTGTGGTGACGACCACAAAATTGAATGATCCACCTGAAAAAATCTTTGCTAGTGATGGTGTGGCTGTACCGGCCTGCGAAGTAAAGATTGTCGATGAACAAAATAGACATTTACCTATCGGTCGTGAAGGCCGTTTACTGGAAAAAAGCCCCTCAACCTTTATCGGCTATTTAAAGCGTCCCGAAGCTTACGATGTCGATGACAGCGATTTTTTTGATACGGGTGATTTGGCGCGTATGGATGCAGATGGTTATATTCGTATCACCGGTCGTTCAAAAGATATTATTATTCGTGGTGGTGAAAATATTCCGGTGGTGGAGGTTGAAAACCTCCTCTATAAGCACGCTGATATTGTCGATTGTGCTGTGGTTGCCATGCCCGACGAGCGCCTTGGAGAGCTGGGCTGCTGTTTCGTGACATTAAAGGAAGGCGCTGAGTTTACCTTTCAAAATATGATTGCCTACCTTCTGGATAATCAATTGGCAAAAAACTATTTGCCAGAACATCTCGAAATCATTCAAGACATGCCCCGTACTGCCAGTGGGAAAATTCAAAAATTTCAGTTGCGAGAAACGGCGAAAACCTTAGGTCGTGATTCGTAGTTACGAGCTTGTAGTTGTAAATATTGGCGCCGGTTTTATTAAGAGACGATGGCTGTCAACACAGCCTATGTCTAAAACAGTTGTTTAGTGGTTTAGGCCCGCACAGTGACGGGTGTTATTGATAGTGAATAGACGAGGATGATTATGACCCTGCCGTGGTTAAGTGAAGAAGAACATTTTATTAAAGATACCGCCGAGCGTTTTGCCCGTGAACAGCTGGCAGAAGGCTATATGGGCCGTTCAAAAGATGAGGCCCTAGATCGAGGCCTGCTCAGGAAAATGGGCCAGTTGGGCCTGATTGCGCCGATTTTTGCCGAAGAAAATGGCGGCATTGGTGCTTCCAGCATGGTTCAGGGGGTGATTTGTGAAGCCATTGCCCATGCCGATATCAACCTGGCCTACATTTGCATGACCACACCTTTGATTGGCTGTGTGATTGAAAAATACGGCAGCGCCGAAACAAAAGAAGAGGTATTGCCGCAAATGGCGGCGGGTGAACTGATCGTACAGCTGGGTTTGACCGAGCCTCGCGGTGGCTCCGATGCGGCAAATTTGATCCTTAAAGCGACCAAAAAAGGTGATAAATACATTCTTAACGGTGAGAAAACCTCTATCAGTTACGGTGCTCAGGCCGAGATGTCTCTGCTCTTTGCCCGTACGGATCAAGACACCCCGGGCGCTCACGGTGTGTCAGCCTTTTTGGTGCCTCTCGATTTACCCGGTGTTACCTGCACACGCTTTGACGATGTTGGTTCATCCTCTGTGGGCCGGGGCTCGGTATTTTTTGACGATGTGGAGATTCCCGCCTCCGCCCTACTCGGTAATGAGGGGGAGGGCTTCACCAAAGTGATGGCGGGCTTTGACCTCAGCCGTTTCCTGATTGCGCTGCAATGTATCGCCTGTGCTCAGGCCTCTGTTGACGAGACTTGGCAGTATATTCAGGAGCGCGAGGCCTTCGGTAAACCTCTGGCCAAATTTCAGGGCACCACCTTCCCGCTGGCGGAGCACGATAGCCGTCTCGCCGCCGTCCGTGCGCTGTGTTATCAGGGCCTGGCTCTGCGTGATCAGGGTTTGCCACACACTAAAGAAGCCGCCATGGTGAAGTGGATGGCACCCAAATGGGGAACCGATATTATTCACGAGTGCTTAGTGCAGCACGGCCACTATGGTTGGGGCCACGAGATGCCCCACATGCAGCGCATGATCGATGTCATGGGCCTGCAAATCGGTGACGGTACCGCACAAATCATGAAAACCATTGTCACCCGTGAAACCATTGGCAGCATTGGCGTTGCGTATAAATAGAACGGTTGGCAGACGCCTTTAATGTCGGTAGTTTCAATCAAAGTAGGCAGTCCTCGGGGTTCTCTCGCCAAGGGCTGTCGACTACAGTGTCTATGGGCTGGCGTTTTAGCCATGTGTTTAGATGAATGATTGAGCTGTCGTTCTAGCTGCCTAAGGCTTTGCGTAGTGGCTACGGATTATCCTTTGGTTACTGTCGAGTTCAAAAAGAATGTCGGCGCCTGGGGGTAATTGCTTGAGGCTCTGCCGTGTCAGGCGCTCAAAGTGTTGGATGAAGCGCTCGATAGTGGGCCTGTCCATCAACGCCGAGCCTTGGCTGGACATGCCTTGGGCCGCGAGTTTTTCTTCCTGCCGCCAACGCCAGCGCCGAATACTGGCAAAGTCGGGTGCTTGTAGCATAATAAGTCGCTCCATAGGGGCAAAGAGTTGTTGGTAGTGTGTCTCCAGCTGCTCATTGATATAGCGCCGCCAGGTGCCATCGGCATCCTCAATTGCTTCCAGTTCGTTGACCGGTTTGACTAACTCTTCATCAGTACAGGCACTTGCGCCGACACACCAGCCCTCGAAAAGTACGACCCCCACGGGGCCGCTAATTGCCGGCCATTGTGCTTTGGGGAAGGCCTCGTCATTGGCCTTGTCAAAGCGCGGCAACGCTAAAAACTGCTGTTCTTGCAGATTATTGAGGGCGTCAAATAGCACTAAACCCCGCCTCACGTTGTGGCTGCCCGGCACGCCGCGCGTTTTCATCAAGGGGTGGATTTTTTGACTCAGTTTTTCTCGCTCGGCGCTGGATAAATACAGGTCGTCGAGGGAGAGGGTGGCGGTGTTGCAGGCGTATTCGTGTTCGAGAATGATTTTTAACAGTGCGCTCAATGTGGATTTACCCGTCCCCTGAGCCCCGCTAATGCCAATAAAGTAGCATCGCTGTGGCGCTCGCTGCTGGTTTATCCACTGCGCGAGGGGCAGATAATGCTCAACGATGGTGTCGATAAAGGTCTTTGGCAGCTGATGCTGCTCGATAAAATCATTCACCAGGTCTAATAAACTTGCCTTCATCGAAAAGCTCTTTTCGCCAATATTGAACAGTACCAAGGCGTGAGTTGGTATCGCCAGTGTCGCAAAGTACTAGTTTAGGTTAAATAGTCGAGCGGTGAATAGCTTCAATGTTCGGCCTTAAACCCTGAAAACCCAAGGGTTAAATGGCTTTAATTATCAGTGACTCTGCCTAGGTGCAATGCCATAATTCTGACAACAGAGACAGTAATACATTAGACCTAACTATTAAGGAGATAAAAATGGCAATTCAAGTAGGTGATACATTACCCGCAGGCCGCTTTACTGTAATGAATGCCGATGGCCCCGGTTCCGACAGCATCGACGATCTATTTGCTGGCAAGAAAGTCGTATTATTTTCTGTTCCCGGTGCATTCACCCCGACCTGCTCTAAAGAGCATTTGCCCGGTTATATCGAGCAGTCTGGCGCCCTAAAAGCGAAAGGTGTCGACTTGATTGCCTGTATGGCGGTGAATGACGTATTTGTGATGGATGCTTGGGGCAAGCAAAATGCGGCGGAAGGTAAAGTGGCGATGCTTGCCGATGGCAGCGGGGCCTACAGTAAAGCGCTGGGTTTGGAGCTGGATTTATCTGACCGTGGCCTCGGTGTGCGCAGTAGCCGTTTTGCCCTCGTGATTGAGGATAAGGTCGTGACTCAGGCCTTTTTGGAAGAGGGTGGTGCCTTCGAAGTGAGCTCGGCAGAAAACGTACTGGCCAATATCTAGTCTTCAACTCACCCGCTTGTGTGCGGCCTAAGCCGATGGTCTTTGACTGTCGGCTTTTTTGTTGGAGCTAGAAATTACCCACCCCGGCCTTGTATTTGTAGTGCTCGGCCGGACAGGGTTTGGGCCTTGCGTCGACCGGGTGGACGAAACATCGCTGAAGATTGGGTTTTTTGCGAATGTCTTCTATACTGGACGTCGTTTTGTCATAAGTCGCAGCTTGTTTGCGCGCGGTCATTTTCAAGCCGGAGCAAGCTAGCTAGAGTGTGCTGCTTTCACTTCTGAAGGTGTCCAGCTGCCGATGCCAGCCCCTGGCCTCATATTGGCAAGTAATTTTTCCAGCGTCTGCCTCTGCAGCTGCTGTTGTTTATCCACCCCACTAATCTCCTACGAGGGAATATTATGAGTGAGACACAAGTTACAGAGCTCGATGCAGTCATTGTCGGCACCGGTATGGCCGGGTTGTACATGATTAAACGCCTGAATGACCGGGGCTTGAAAATTCAGGCCATCGAAGCCGGCTCCGGCGTTGGCGGTGCATGGTATTGGAATCGTTACCCGGGCTGTCGTGCTGACCTGCCAATTATTGAATATTCCTTCTCTTTTTCAGAGGAACTCGAGCAGGAGTGGGACTGGTCGGAAGTGATGGCCGGTCAGCCCGAAATTGAAAGATATCTGAACCATACCGCAGATCGCTTTGACCTGCGCAAGGACATTAAGCTCAATACCAAAGTTACCGATGCCATTTATGACGAAGCGGCCAATAACTGGACGGTAACTACCGATCAGGGCGACGTCTACAAGGCCAAGTACTGCATTATGGCCACCGGTTGTCTGAACGAGCCCAACTACCCGGGTTTTAAGAATGCCGATTCTTTCAAGGGTGACATCTATCACACGGCGCAATGGCCTCGAGATGGCGTTGACCTAAGTGGTAAGCGCGTGGCGATTATCGGTTGTGGTTCTTCCGGTGTACAGGCGATTCCCCAGATCGCCAAACAGGCCAAAGAGCTGATTGCCTTCCAGCGCAGCCCGGTTTATACCTTCCCTGCTAAAAATGCGCCGATGAATCCCGACTTCCTGGCCCAGGCCAAGGTCGATTACGCCGACATTCGCGAGCGGCAACGCAATAATGAAATGGGCATCTGTAACTACCGGGGCCCAAAGAAAGACAAAGATCCAAACGCAGCACCTACGCCTAAGCCCAGCAAAAAAATCATGGATATCACGCCCGAGCAGCGTAAGCAGGAAATTGCCGATTTCGGTATTAATGTACTGACCTTGTATGTCGATACTTATTACAACGCCGAAGCCAATGAAATTGCCTGTAACCTCTATCGTGAATTCTTACTAGAATATCTCGGTGATGAGCAAAAGGCCGATGCGCTCTCGCCGAAAAACTACCCTCTGCACTGTAAGCGTCCGGTAATCGATACCGAGTACTACTCGGCCTTCAGGCAGGACAATGTCTCCATCGTCGACTTGCGCGATAACACCGTAGAAGAAGTCACCGCGACTGGCCTGAAAACTCAGAATGACGAGTATGAGTTCGACGTACTGGTTTATGCCACCGGTTTCGATGCTATGACGGGCACCATCAAGCGCCTGAATATTCGCGGACGCGATAACGTTCTACTTTCTGATACCTGGAAAGATGGGCCCCGTATGTACATGGGCTTGCAGAGTGTTGGCTTCCCCAACTTCTTCACCGTTACTGGCCCAGGCAGCCCCTCGGTTGTCAGTAATGTATTGCACTCCATTGAGCAGCACGTTGAGTGGATCGATAACTGCATTGCCCATTTGATCGACAACAACGTAGCAACCATTGAGCCGGAAGTGGAAGCTCAGGATGCCTGGGTTGAGCATGTCAATAAGGCCGCAGAGGGCTCGATGATGACGGCGCCGACCTGTAATTCCTGGTATCTCGGTACCAATGTTGAAGGTAAGCCACGAGGCTTTATGCCCTACCTGGCGGGCACCAAAACTTATCGTGAAGAGTGCGAGGAAGTTGTTTCCAAAGGCTATGAGGGGTTTACTCTAAAAACGGCCTAAGGCACTGATCAAGCCCATACTTGTTATGGGCTTCTTATAAAAAAGGCCGCAATTGCGGCCTTTTTTATAAGGTTTTCTTGAGTTTTTGATCAAAGAGCCTTGGTGACACTGTTCTTATTACTCAGGCTAAGAGTGGCAAGGCAAAGCGGCTTAAACCGGCAGTTGGCGACGCATGATTTGGGCAAAACTCTCCAGCACGCTGAGAGTTAGACCCCAGATAATATCTTCTTTATAACGAATACCCGGAAAAGTCATTCCCGAGCCGGCGCTTGGGTATTCCAGTTCGGTGGCTGAGCTCTGTCGAAAAAGGTGGCTCATGGGTACCCAAAATACATGGGCAACCTCGTCGGGCTCACGGGCAAAGACCGTTTCCTTTTCATCGGCGTCAATATGATAGATAAAGGGTGAGAGCACCATATTGCGGGTTGCAACTTGTCGTGTGGGCAGGGGGCCAAGCCGGTGACTGACGTCCAGTTTGAGCCCCACCTCTTCACGGGTTTCTCGCTCTGCAACAGCATGGGCATCACTATCGCCACTATCGGCCTTACCGCCGGGAAAGGCCACCTGTCCCGACCAGGGGTCGCCAACACGCTCGGCACGACGAATAAAACAAACCTCTAGCTCGTCTTCACCCGTACTGATAATCATAGCCACCGAGGCCTGCTTTGAGGTAGCTTTGAAGTGGGCGGCTTTATGCTGGCGGCCATTGAGCGCAGCGCGAATCTCATCAAGTGTCATCATCTTGCTAGGGTGTCTTGTATTGGGGGCGAGGTCAACCGGCATCACTACTAGTCGCTTTGTTGGCAATATTATTTGTCGTTTTTTACGAAGTTGACCTTGATCACAGGCTCACGGTGTCGGTGATTGTTTTAACCGCAGGCGCTGCATATACTCCCATCGGCCTACCTCGATATCTGTTTACTAGGATATCTTGATGTCAGGATAATGGACAAATAATGGCGCGGGATCTATTGGGCCGCGCCAAGCCCCGGGAGAAGCAGATCGTGATACTTGAAATAATTAAAAATATGAAGGCCTTGCGAGCACTGGCAATTAGCGCCGCACTGTTAATGTGCCAACCTGTTTGGAGTAGCGAATACGACCCACACGGGCCCAGCGGTCTCGATATGACGGCAGACTTGTTGATTGGACGCCCCGTTTTATTGGCAACCACCATTATTGGCTCGGCTATCTGGCTGGTCGCCCTGCCTTTTTCTGCATTGGGCGGCAATATTGAGGAGTCGACAGAAGTCTTGGTGAAGGGGCCGGCAAGGGCCACCTTTACGCGTTGCTTGGGTTGCTCTGCGAACACCTTTCAGGAAAAAGAGCAAGAGTAGGTAAATTGGGCGGCGGTAACCCGCTGCCTATATTTTGACTTCACCAGGTTGTGCGCCGGGCACTCTCAGTCCAGGCGCGGGGGGTTCTTCAGCGGGTCCTGCAAAGCACTGGGCGATAGTCATCCACTGCCGCGCCGGCTCCCCAGTAATTTTTAGCTTGGTATCGGCGATGTTGCGCACCTGAGTTACTACCTGACAAAATTCCACGGCCTCGCCGCTAATTGTGTTTTCACTCTGCTCAGTATTCCATTGCCATAACTCTCCTGAGGGAGCCAATAAGCTGATGTGAGGCGGAGGGCCGGGTGGGGTCATATTGCGATTAGCGAATGTCCATTGGTAGGTTTTTACACCGATGGTGGCGATGTGCTTGATACGATCATCTTGCTGGTATTCTGCGCCGAGCAGGTCATAAATTGCCCAGCTGTGGGCCCAAGTTTCCATTAATCGAGCCGTGGCGAACATCTGTATACCCATATCGGGGCCTGCCCAGGTCAGTCGCAACTTAGGGTCGCTGGCGGCGAATAGGTCGCACATCTCTAGAAAAAGCTCCCGCCATAGTTCCAACATTGCCTTACCACTTAGCTTATTCAGCCATTGGCGGGTGAATTCTGCCAGTGTTAGCCCAGAATCTTGTACTTCGGCCATAAAGCTTTTGAAGGCTTTACCGTCTTTGTGAGATGTAACACCGAGATAATCACCGAAGTAGAGATGTGCGACAACATCATTTACGGTCCAGGACTTAAAGGCGGTGGCGCGAGACCAGTCGGCCGCGTCCAGCGTTGACAGAAAATGGTAGAGTTCCTCGCCTTCGGCGCGGAGGTCGGTAACAATTTGGGCAAGGTCGCTCATTTAGGTGTGTTTACTCTTAGATATATTAGGGGGCTATCATATCTTTCTGTGATCAGACTTGCTTGCCTTATGGTGAGGTGGCTCTCGGATTGGACTAGGTAGTCAGTATATAATTATATAGCATACATGTAGCTTTAAAAGATATATAATAAGACGCTAATATAAGTGACTGAGGTTTTTGGGATGAAGCAAAAGCTTACTGCGAATCAGCCTGCTTTTTTGCGTTTTTTCCCCCTGATCGGTGATATTTTGCAGGCCGACAAGTCAGAATTTAGCCAGGATCTTCTCGCCGGTACGATAACAGCGATTCTTCTTATTCCCCAGGCTCTGGCCTATAGCCTGCTCGCCGGCTTGCCCCCTGAAGTGGGGCTTTACGCCAGTGTCTTGCCGCCGATTATCTATGCCTTTACGGGCACCAGCCGGGCGTTGGCCGTAGGTCCGGTCGCGGTGGCTGCTGTGATGGTGGCTGCGGCACTAGTCCCCTACGCGGGTGGTGACCCCGATAAATATTTGACCGGTGCCTTAATTCTCTCTGCCCTTACCGGCTTCATTATGCTGGCCATGGGCTTTTTGCGTTTGGGCTGGTTGACGAATTTTATTAGCCACCCTGTGCTGACCGGCTTTACAACGGGTGCGGCAATTTTCATCGTCGGCACGCAGCTAGCGGCACTAACGGGTATTAGCGTGCCCAGGGGCGTCAGTTTTGCTGTGTTACTGCAAACTTTGGGAGACAATATTCATAGCTATAACCTGGCGGCGGCCATCTTTGGTGGTGTCGCCGTTGTTCTGTTAATCCTGGCGCGCCAACCATTGGTGATGGGACTGACAAAGCTGGGCATGGTGCAGCAAAATGCAATGATACTCGGGCGCACGGCGCCACTGTTTGTAGTAGTGGCGGCGATATTGCTCGCCTGGTGGCTGGATGCCCATGGCCGCTTCGACATTGTCGTGGTTGGTTTGGTACCCCAGGGTCTACCCATGCCGAGTTTTGATTTTATGAAGGCGGAGGGCTGGACTCAGTTGCTCCCGGCGGCTGGCATGATTGCCGTCATTGCCTATGTCGAAAGTATTTCGGTGGCTAAGATTTTGGCCTTCCGGCGGCGTCAAAAAATTGACCCCGATCAAGAGTTTAGAGCCCTCGGCCTGGCCAATGTGGCTGCGGCCTGCGCGGGTACGATGCCCGTTGCCGGCGGCTTTTCCCGTTCCATGGTTAACTTTGATGCCGGCGCACGTACTCAGCTGGCGGCAATCGTGACGGCAGCACTGGTGGCTTTGGCGGCCTTCTTGTTTACCGGGTTATTGCAAAACCTGCCCAAGGCGGTGCTTTCGGCCATCATTGTGGTGGCGGTCTGGCAGTTGATTGATGTTAAGGGTTTAAAGCACACCTGGTGCTATGACAAGGGAGATGGGGTTGCTCAGGCGGTCACTCTGGTGGGCGTGCTCGCCCTTGGTATTGAGCACGGCTTGATGCTTGGCGTGGGTCTTGCGCTGGTGTTGTTTTTGTACCGTACCAGTCGGCCCCACATTGCCGTTGTTGGGCGTATTGCCGGTACCGAGCACTATCGCAATATTCTTCGTCACAGGGTGGAAACATGGCCGCAGTTATTGCTGGTCAGAATTGATGAAAATATTTATTTCGCCAATATACCGAGAGTGGAAACTGAATTGCACAATTTGGTGCTCGATGATGCTATTACCGATGTGGTGCTCATTTTCTCTGGTGTCGCCTATGTAGATAGCAGTGGCCTTGAAATGCTGGAGAGCATAGAGGATGAGCTATCGTCATCAGAAGTGCGTTTACATTTGGCCGAAGTGAAGGGGCCGGTACTGGACAGGCTCTGTGGCACTCAGCTTTATGAGAGGCTGGGCGAAGAGCGGATTTATCTGTCGACAGAAAAGGCAGTGGAGCAATTAATTTCGCCCGCCAAGCCTTAGATACATTCCGTAAAAAAGCGGGAGCCCGCAAGCCCCCGCCATCGTTTTTCTATGAGGTTTTGTGTTAGCTAATTTCGAGTCCCGCTAAACTACCTTCTGTGCGCCAGTCGTTGAGAATCTTAAAAAACTCGACCGGCCCACCACCGTATTGACCGGCTAGGAAGCCATTGCCGCCATTACCCTTGCCCTCGTTATTGTAATAGCCAGGGGTGCATTCCGCGTAGAACTTCTCTCCCATACCGGCGAGACGTTGAATGGTGGCGACCCACTCGGCCTCTGCATCGGCCGATGCCTCGATACTAGCGACTGCGTGGTCGAGGCCGTATTGAATGACATAGGCGATGTGCTTGGCCTGTTCATTGAGAGTGTGGGGCACATTGGCGGTATAGCCGGTTTGGGTAAAGCCGATAAAATAGCAGTTGGGAAAGTTGTGGCTGTGCATGCCGTGAAAGGTGGACAGGCTGTTGGCCCACTTTTTACTGAGGGCGGTTTTAGCCTTGCCAATCACGTCATAGCCGGACTGACTGGTGTAGTTGGTGCCAACTTCAAAGCCAGTGGCGAAAATCAGGCAGTCCAGTTCATATTCAACACCGTCGACGATGACACCCTTTTCGGTAATGCGCTCAACGCCCTGGCCCAGGGTGTCGACCAGAGTTACGTTGTCGCGGTTAAAAGTATCGAGGTATTCGTCGTGAAAGCCGGGTCGCTTACAAAACTGCCGATAATAGGGTTTCAGTTTTTCGGCTGTGGCCTGATCTTGAACGATGCTACTGGCGCGGGCTCGTACCCCTTCCATTTTTTGAAAGTCGGCAATTTCCATCGCCAGCTCCTGGTCCTCGGGGGACATGTCGGCACTATTGCCGGCGGCCGATAGTATGGTTTGCAAATTGCGAAAAATATCCGTCCAGCCGTCGTTAACCAGATCCTCGTCCTGCTGCCCACCAGTGGCGATAATGTTGAAATTATCCATACGCTGCTGGTGCCACCCCGGCTTTAAGTTCTTTGCCCAGTTATGGTCTGTGGTGGCGTTGTTGCGGATATCAATTGACGAGGGGGTGCGCTGAAAAACAAAGAGCTCCTTTGCCCCCGCTCCGAGGTGGGGAATACACTGTACCGCCGTAGCCCCGGTGCCAATAATCCCCACTCGCTTGTTTTTCAACCCGCTCAGTCCGCCCTCTGCATTGCCCTTGGTATAGGCGTAGTCCCAGCGACTAGTGTGGAAGGTGTGGCCTCTGAAGGCATCGATACCCGGTATGCCTGGTAGTTTGGGGCGGCTCAGTAGACCGTTGGCCATGGCCACAAATCGAGCCTTCATTTTGTCGCCATGGTTGGTGGCAATGATCCAGCGCGATATGTTTTCATCCCAGTGAATTTCGGTGACTTCCGTCTGCAGACAGGCATTTTCGTAGAGCTGGTATTTTTCGGCGATGGCCTTACTGTGGGCCAAGATTTCCGGTGCGTGGGAATATTTCTCCGTGGGAATATAGTCGAGCTCTTCGAGCAGGGGAAAATAAATATAGGATTCCACATCACACTGGGCACCGGGATAACGGTTCCAGTACCAGGTGCCACCAAAATCGCCACCCTTTTCAATTATGCGAATGTCTTTGACGCCAGCCTCGCGCAGACGCACCGCCGTTAAGAGCCCACCAAAACCGCCGCCAATGATGGCGACTTCAACCTCGTCGGAGAGTGGCGCGCGGGTAAAGCCGGGTTCAACATAGGGGTCGTCAACATAGCCGGTAAAATCGCCGCTCGGCTGCTGGTATTGACCGAGCCCGTCACTGCGAATGCGCTTGTCACGTTCCGTCCGGTATTTTTCCCGCAGCGTATCCGGGTCAAAGTTTAGTTGTGAAAGATCGATGGCTTGAATCTTTGTCGTGTTCATATTTTCACCCTGTACTATTAATAAATTATTGGTTTTATGATTGGCAACAGTTTGCGGTGCGAATGTGAATAGAGGTCTAGGGCGGTTTTTATGTTCCCTGGTCTTCTGTCGGAAGCTTTTCTTTAAGGGGGCGACACTCAAGATCAATGTTGAGTCGATTTGGTGTTCTCGCCGTGGTATAGCGAATCGAAGCATCGGTATTGGGTTTTAGTTGCCTTTTAAAGGATTTCTTTTGCTCAATCCTTGGGTCGAAGCTTGCTCTACATTGCACGGTGCGCGAATCAAAGTTGGATAACTTGAGAATGGTGAGCGAGCCTGGTGCATTGACCTTATTACTTTCGGCAAAAACTTTTGTGCCATTGAGTTTTTTCTTTAGTTGAACAGAATAGACTGCGCTAGCCAGGGCGTTGTTGAGGGTGACGAGAAGTAAGGAGGACAGGGCAAGCTTGATGGCAAGGGTGAATTTGTTTGGCATAAGTAATCTCGACTGCGAAAGGTTAATGGAGTCCGCCTACATTCTGTAGGCGGTGGCGTTGATATTAGGTGGCAGGGCTTATTTGCCGTGATAGACCGGCTCTCGCTTCTCAGCAAAGGCTTTGGGGCCCTCAACGGCATCGGCCGTTTTGAAAATGCGCTCGGCAATCATGGCCTCCGTTGAAAAGGCCTCACTCCAACCCATGTTGTAGGTGTTGATGGCGGCCTCTTTGGCGGCCTGCACTGCTAGCGGTCCGTTGGCGCAAATCATTGCCGCGTATTTTTCACACTCGGCCATTACCTGGTCGGCGGGTACAACTTTATTAATGAGGCCGAAGTGCAGTGCCTCTTCGGCGGTGATTTGACGGCCGGTGAGCAGAATGTCCATGGCGTGACAATAGGGTATTTGCCGTGGCAGGCGCACATGGGAGCCACCGCCGGGAATAATACCCCAGTGTACTTCGGGCAGGCCGAAGCGGGCGTGTTCCGCGGCGACGCGAATATCCATGCCCTGCAAAATTTCAGTACCACCGGCTAGGCAGAAGCCATTCACTGCGGCGATAATGGGCTTGAAGACACCGTGAAAAAAGCGCTTGCTCGGGTCTTTCATGAAGCGCTCGCCCTTGTCGGCATCCTCGGTCAATTTGGTAATGGTTTTTTTCAAATCGGCGCCAGCGCAGAAGGACTGCTCGCCGGCACCGGTGACGATGAGCACCTGTAAGTCATTGTCATTATTAAAGTCGTCGGCGATTAGGTCGATTTCCTCGAGCATTTTTGGCGTGATGGAGTTCATTTCCGTCGGTCGGTTGAAGGTCATATAGGCCAGCTTGCCCTTCTTCTCGTACAGCAGGTCGTCGTCTAATTCAGCAATGCTCACAGTTTTTCTCCGTTGTTGTCTTCGGTATTGGCGGGTTCGCCACCAAGTAGAACGGGAAAGATACCGTGAGCAATGGGGCTAGGCAATGGCAATATGCTTCATTGTTACCCTGGAGTACAAAGCGACACCTGTTGACAGACCTCGGATCGGCGCTTAGCGTGGCAGCCACACAATTTGAGTATTAAGCAGCAGGAGTCAATTATGAGTGTAAAAATGCAGGATAAAGTTGTCGTCATTACCGGTTCGGGATCGGGGATTGGCCGTGAAGCCGCGTTAATTTTTGCCCGTGAAGGCGCAAAGGTTGTGGTTTCGGATATCAATGTTACTGGTGGGGAAGAAACCCTTGCGCTGGTCAAGGCTGCCGGCGGTGAGGCGACCTTTATTCAATGTGACGTTTCTAAGGGCCCCGAAGTTGAAGCCTTAATTGAGGGTACGGTGGCTACCTTTGGCCGGCTCGATGCCGCTTTTAACAACGCCGGTATAGAGGGCGATACTCAGGCGACGACGATCACTTGCACCGAGGAGAACTTTGATTTGAACATCGCCGTCAATCTCAAGGGTGTCTGGTGGTGCATGAAATATGAAATTGAACAGTTTCTTCGCCAGGGATCGCCGGGTGCCATAGTGAATGCCTCTTCACTGGCGGGGCTGGTCGGTGTGCCGCGAGGCAATGCTTATGTGGCGGCCAAGCACGGTGTGATTGGCATGACCAAGTCGGCGGCACTGGAGTTTGCCAAAAAGGATATTCGCGTCAATGCGGTGTGTCCCGGGGCGATCGAAACGCCGATGCTCAACCGTATCGTCAAGGGTTCTGAAAAGGGCTACGAAATGATGCGCAAAATGGAGCCCGTTGGGCGCCTGGGTAAGCCTTCAGAAATTGCCGAGGCCGCCGTGTGGTTGTGCTCGGATCAGGCTTCTTTTGTTACCGGTCACTCGATGTCTGTGGACGGCGGAAGTTTTGCCCAATAGCCGCGTTTACAGATGGGTGAAAATAAGCGAGAATTGAAGCTAAAAAAATAACCGTGTAAATTGGATGGGATTAGTGAAAGTTATCGGGCGGCCTTGCGGTACTCTTTTAAGGAAAGCAGCGGGCCTAATGGTTTTGGTCTTTATGCTGCCCCTTGCCGTTGTTGCAAACTCAAGTCTGGTCAATGTCGATGCTGATCAAATAGCTGCATCGGGTTACGACCTGCTCGGCTATTTTGATGGCCGTGTAGAACTTGGTAGTAAAGACTTTGCCACACGACATCAAGGCGCGACCTATCTTTTCAGTACGGCGGCTCACCTCGCATTATTCAAAGCGGACCCCCAGCGCTATTTACCGGCCTACGGGGGTTACTGTGCCTACGGTATCAGCATGGGTAAGCGCTTATCGATTGACCCTGCAAGTTATGAAATTGTCGCCGGGCGACTCTATTTTCTTTTGAACAGGGTCACCAAAAAAATCTGGCTGCTTGACCAGGGACTTAATATCGCTAGGGCAGATCGTCTTTGGCGAGATATGGAACAGGCTCAGTAACTATTCGTACAACGTAATGATCGTTGGGAAATTTGGCATGGATGCGGCTAACTATCTTGAAATACTCCAATAAACTGTTCTTCAAGTTGGCTCGCCGGGTCATTATGGTTAGCGCCGCGCTGTTATTGCTCACCATATTGAGTTTTGAATGCTTACGTTTTCTCGATGAAAAGAAAACCATGGAAGCCAAGCTCACGGAACTGATGCAAACCTATTCTCTGCTTCTCTCGCAACCACTGAGCGAGGGCGATGAGCGTTCGATCCACCTTCTCACTGCCGGGCTTATTGTCGATACGGATGTACAAGCCTTTGTGATCCGGGATAACCGGGGTCGCGTTATCGATGCCTATGGACTCGACGATCAGCTGTCTAGAGCTACAGGCCTGGGGGCGCCGGCCATACCCCCCTGGCAGGCGAACAGCGGAATTCTGGGCAGGGTGAACTTTCAGGCAGTGGCTAGCATTCAGCATGCCACTACTAGCGGCTCTGTTGTTATTGGCGAGCTGGGCTTACGTCTAAGCCCCCAACGAATTTACACCCTGCTGATAACCGACCTGACCATGGCACTCGTCTTACTAGGGGTTATTTCCACAGTGGTACTTTTCACTACGCGTTCGGCCTATATCTTTTTCATTGGTGGGCGTTTAAACGCCCTACTGGCGGATATTCGCCGGGTTGAACGTAGTGCCGATCACCAGCCGGTGCTTGCGGGGGGTGTCGAGGACGAACTGGCTTTCGTGATCGAGGCCTATAACGAAGCCCACAGGGGGCGCTTGGCCTCGCAGCAAAAAGTGCTCGAATACCAGGATAGTCTCGAACAACAGGTTGCAGATCGAACACGGGCTTTAAAGCGAGAGCTCGAAGAACACGGCGTGACTTCCCGGCAGTTATTTTTTGAAAAGCAGCGCGTCGATGTCACCCTAAATTCGATCAAAGACGCGGTATTTAATATCGATGGCAGTGGGCGGGTTGTCCTGGCTAACCCCGCTTGTGAGCAGTTATTGGGGACTGAATTGCTAGAGTGCCTGGGGCGCAATATTCTCGACTTACTGCCCCATGAAGATAGCGATAGCTTGTCTCTTGTCCAGGATATTCAAGGCTTCATTGCCAACGGCGACATGCCCCATAAAACCCATGAGATTTATTTGCGCCCCAAGTCCGGAGAGCTGATCAATGCCGAGGTGACTTTAGTGCCCTTTGTCGATGATGAACACAGTGCTTCCGGAATGGCGGTCTTTATTCGCGATGTCACCCTACAATCGCAAATCACCGAACAGCTGACCTATGAAGCCCGGCACGACCCGCTCACTGGGCTGGTGAATCGACGCGAATTTGAGCGGCGACTGGCGAGTCTCAATAGCGGCTTTGGTGATAACGACGAGCAGCATGTACTGTGTTTTCTCGACCTCGATTTTTTTAAAATCGTCAATGACAGTGCCGGTCACCAGGCGGGGGATCAGGTCTTGAAAGATATTGCCGAGGGCCTGAGCTATCTGTTGCGCACTTCCGACACTTTGGCACGCTTCGGTGGCGATGAGTTTGGCCTGTTGTTGACGGCCTGTGATGTCGATAATGCCTTGCGAATCTGTGAGGCCATGCGCGCCTTTGTGGCCAGCTATCGCTTTGCCAGTGGTGGTGTCGATTTTATTTTTGGCGTCAGTATTGGTGTCGTGAGCTTCGAGCCTGGGGCGCAGAGTTCAAAATTTGTATTAAACCGGGCCGATGAGGCCTGTTACGCCGCCAAGGCTGAGGGTCGCAATCGGGTCTGCCTGAGCAGTGCCGAACAGGCTTGATTGTCATACGCTCTGGATGACTACGGGTTTTTAATTAGCTACTCCCTACTCCCTAC
>MAAU01000059.1:0-3453 GCA_002162825.1 Gammaproteobacteria bacterium 54_18_T64 | reverse complement strand
CCTACTCCCTACTCCCTACTCCCTACTCCCTACTCCCTACTCCCTACTCCCTACTCCCTACTCCCTACTCCCTACTCCTTCAATCTGTTTATTTCTATGGGCTATCTCATGCTGCTCGCGAGTTCTATGCCCCGCTGTGGGTATTGGCAGACAAGCTTTCTATCTTGACTACACTGAATGTAATTATCGCTACCGGTGGGCCGCGAAGATGGGGGAGCAAGGCGAGCAGAACCCCGGCGACACGGAGTGTCCACAGCCAGCAATCAATGAAGCTCTGGTAAATACTGAAAAGAATGCCGGGGCTGTCGTCGACCTTTTTGCCCTCGATTCACAGAGAGTGCTGGGCCTGGAAGAGAAATTACTCGCCGGTTTGGCGATAGGCGCAAGGTGCTTTGCGGTGCCGGTTGGCTTGATTGCACGAGTCGATGCTGAAAGTTGCCAAGTGGAGTATGTCGTCAGTGAAGAGGGCTCGCCGGCTAAAGGCCAGCAATCGCCATTGAGCCAGGGCTTTTGTCGGCGGGTCTGGGCAGAGGGTAAAACACTGGCGATTGAAGATATCAAAGCCCTGGAGTCCAGCTATTCATTGGATACATTTTTGCCCGCCACACGAGCCTATTTAGGGGCCCGGGTGGCGGTTAACGGTCGTGCCTACGGTACCTTGTGTTTCACTTCCGCGCGCCCCGAATGTCGGCCCTATTCGGTGGGAGATAGAGCGGTCGTGCAGTTGTTTGCGGAGTGGGCGGGCAATGAAATCACCACCTTCTTGATCGAAGCTGATCTCGCGGCCAAAGCGGAGCGCATGCGCTGCATCGTCGACAATGTGGTCGACGGTATTATCACCGTCAATGCTGAGGGTGTAATCGAATCCATCAATGCCGCGGTGACAAAGATCTTTGCCTACTCGGCTGCCGACTTGCTAGCTCAGCCTCTTCAGCAGTTGCTGACCGCGCCTTTCGATGAAAGCCAAATGTTGCAAGATACCAGCGCGAATCAGGCCAACCCCTATCGCGAAGTCGAGGGCTGTCGCCAAGGGGGTGAGGTGTTCCCGCTGGAGGTGGCGGTCAGCGCTTTGCATATTGAGGGCGAGCGTTTGTTCATTGTCATTATGCGCGATGTCACCGAGCGCAAGCGGGTTGAAAGCCTCAAGAACCAGTTTATCTCCACGGTTAGCCATGAGCTGCGTACACCCTTGACAGCAATACGCGGCGCCCTGGGCATCGTCCTGGGTAAAGAGGCTAACTCGCTGTCGGCCAAGGCCCTGAAGATGCTGGAAACGGCGAATCGCAACAGCGAGCGCCTGACCTTTCTGATTAATGACATCCTCGACCTGGAAAAAATTGATGCCGGTGAGATGAACTTTGATATGCGGGTGATCGATGTCAATGCGGTGGCCCACCGCGCACTCATAGAAAATGGCAGTTATGCCAGCAAATACAACGTTCACCTGGCGCTCACACCCATGGAGGAGGCCCTTTCCTTTGTGCTCGGCGATGAAAACCGACTTTTACAGGTCTTTGCCAATTTACTCTCCAATGCCATCAAGTTTTCTCCGGCTGGGGCGACGGTCACGGTCGTCATTGGCAACTCCGGTGAGGGTTGCGTGCGGATTACCGTGAAGGATGCCGGTGCCGGCATTCCCGAAAACTTTCAGCCGAAAATCTTCGCCCGCTTCTCTCAGGCCGACGGCACCGATACTCGGCAGCAGGGCGGGACGGGGCTGGGTTTGGCCGTCAGCAAGGCGATTATCGAACATCACTCGGGTGCCATGGGTTTTAGTAGTGAGGTCGATGTCGGAAGTGAGTTCTATTTTGACCTGCCCCAGTGGCAGGACGTGATTCGTTCTCAAGATCATTCCGACAAACCCCTGGTGTTGATTTGTGAAGATAACCTCGACGTCGCCTATATTTTGTCGAACCTGCTGGAGGAGCAGGGTCTGGCCAGTGATACCGCAGCAACGGGAGCCGCGGCCAAGGGTTTACTGGCGGAAAAACACTACAAGCTAATGCTCCTGGATTTATCCCTGCCCGATATCGATGGCATTAGCCTGTTGCGAGATTTGCGCGCGGATCCGGCCACTAGCACCCTGCCGGTGATCGTGGTGTCGGCCAACATAGGCGCTAGCGCCAATACGGGTCGGGGCCTGTCCGTCATTGACTGGTTGCAAAAGCCCATCGATAAACAACGCCTGTCCCAGGCTCTCTTCCATGCCCTGGGAGGTGACAGTGAATATAAAATACTACACGTTGAAGATGACCTCGATGTGATCCAGGTGGTCGGCGAAATCGTATCGAGTGTTGCCGACTATCACTATGCCACCACCCTGGCCCGTGCCCGAAGCCTACTTGAGGATCATAGCTTTGATTTGGTGATTCTCGATTTAACTCTGCCCGACGGTGAGGGTGTGGACTTGCTCGATCATTTGGCGAAAACGGTACAGGTTGTGGTTTTTTCGGGTAAAGAGCCCGATGACTATCTGGCCGCACATGTCGATGCGGCTCTCACCAAGGCGACTGTCAGTAATGAACAGTTATTGATGACGATTCGGCGTGTATTGAGTCATCAGGCACTTGAGCTATGAATGACGATAATCCGCGCATCATGTATGTCGAAGACGAAGCGGATATTCGCGAAATCGCAGAATTTGCCCTTGAAGATGAGGGCTTTGATTTACTAATTTGTGCCAGTGGAGAAGCGGCACTCGAACAGGTTAGCGCGTTCTCACCCGACTTGATTTTACTCGATGTGATGATGCCGCTTATGGATGGACCCAGCACCTTGAAATTATTGCGGGAATTGCCGGGTCAGGCCGCCACGTCGGTGGTGTTTTTAACAGCGAAGGTGCAGCCCAGTGAAGTCGAGGCCTATCTGGCCCTCGGCGCGTTGGCGGTGATTGCCAAGCCCTTTGACCCCATGGCACTTCCCGAGCAGATTCGGGAGTTACTATCGCGTGGCAATGTTAAAAAGCCGGGGGCATCAGGCGACCAAGCTTGAGAAGCTACACAGTTTACGTCTCAACTATGTCGAACAACTGCCCTCCAGATTGGCCAGTGTTAAGCGTCTATGGCTAGACTATCAGGTCAGCGCGAGGTTGGCTGGGCTGACAAGTGAGGAAACTTGTAAAGAATTAATTCATCAAGTTCACGGCCTGGCGGGTTCGGGGGGTACTTTTGGCTACACTGCGCTCAGCGATGTGGCGAAGAAGCTTGAAGCACACTTACTATCCGGTGGTGTTTCGCGTTCGTACTCGGTAGAGGATAGGCAGGTCATTAGCGCACTAGTCGACGAATTGGCGGTGGCGGTTGAGCAGGGTATACCCCACCGCAGTGAGCTGAATACCGAAGCCCCCCTGCCAATATGGGACGTACCGCCCGGCGAGCAATTGGTCTACCTGGTTGAGGACGACAGCGACCTGAGCCTTGATATTGCGCAGCGCCTCGAGGACTACGGCTATAG
>MAAU01000044.1 GCA_002162825.1 Gammaproteobacteria bacterium 54_18_T64 | reverse complement strand
GACCGCCTCTTGCAGGTCGGCCAGGGAAATATCGGGGCTGTGCTGGGTCGATAGCACGACGGCGTCGACGGCAACGGGCACGCCCTTTTCATAGCGCAGGGTGATTTGGCTTTTCGCATCGGGGCGCAACCAGGACAGTACCTTGTGCTTGCGCAAATGGGCCTGGCGCTCGACCAGGCGGTGGGCGTAGTAGATGGGTGCCGGCATCAGCACCTCGGTTTCGTTGGTGGCATAACCAAACATCAAGCCCTGATCGCCCGCACCGAGATCTTTATTGTCGGCCTCATCGACACCGACGGCGATATCGACAGATTGCTTACCAATGGCATTGAGCACCGCGCAGGTGGCGCCGTCAAAGCCAACATCGGAGCTGTCGTAACCGATATCGAGGATGACCTCGCGGACAATGTTTTCCAGATCGACATAGGTGTTGGTGCGCACTTCACCGGCGATTACAGCGACACCGGTTTTCACCAGGGTTTCCACCGCAACACGGGCGTTGGGGTCATCGGCAATAATGGCATCGAGAATGGCGTCGGAAATCTGGTCGGCCATTTTATCGGGGTGGCCCTCCGATACGGATTCAGAGGTGAATATGCTGTATTGACTCATCTGTTAGACCTTGTTTTTGTTGCCGGCTTCAGTGTTGCCGATTTATCAGTGTAGACGCTTATTTGTGAAATTTTCGCAGCTGAACCTTAAAGCCGTTGCGCTGTGCCATATAGACACTTTCGCCGGCTTTAAAGCCACATTCCTGAGCCCAAATGCTCAGCTCTTCGGGGCAAAAGCCCAGCCACAGGTCACCGCAGGCATCGCGCACCCAATCCTGGTCGTGTTGGCAGAGCTCGGTGACGATTAAAGTGCCACCGGGTTTGAGGAGCTGGTAGATATCTTTGAGCATGGCGACGGGGGTGGCGACATGGTGGAGAACCATGTTTAAGGTGGTGCAGTCGACGCTGATTTTAGCGGCGGCCTTGCTGCTCGTTTCGCCGAGAATAAAGCGGATGTTGCCGCTGTGTTCGTCACCCACCAGGGCCTCGGCGCGCTCGAGCATGGCGGGGGCGTTATCGAGGGCGATGACCTGGGCAAAGCGCGGTGCCAATGCTGCCAGGAGCTCGCCTTCACCGGGGCCTATTTCGAGAACGGATTTTGCGCCCTTGCGGCGTTCGGGCTCGAGTAACTCCAGCACCGCATCGCCATAGAGTGAATAACTCGCGATCAGATCCTGCTGCTGGCGAAAGCCTTCGGCATTGAGTTTGAAGAAGGTTTTTGAAGTGCTAGAGCGATGTTCATGAATGCCGGCGACCTCTGCCAGTACGGCCGCGGGTAGGTCGCAGGTATCGAGTTGGGTGAAAACCTGTTCGCGCAGCAGGGCCAGCTCGCTACCGTCGTTGATATTGCGGCGGTAGAAAATGTAGGTGCCCTCCTTGCGAGTGACTACCAGGCCGGCCTTGGCCAGTACTTTGAGGTGATGGCTCATGGCGGGTTGGCGGATGCCAAAGATCTGTGCCAGTTCGAGCACACCAAAGGCGTCGCGCTGCAGTACGCGCAAAATTTGCAGGCGCAGTTCATCGCCGGCGGCCTTACAGAGGGCGCTGAGGCCGGAAATGGCACCAGGGGCTTGGTCGTTGTTGGGGTTGAGAGTACTCATGGGGCGGGACTTTACTACATTGGGCTGGAATTACAATATCAAAATTATTTGATATGGCTAGCTTGGGTGTATATGAGGGCTTTAAAGGGGCACAAATCTCGATAAATCGACAGGAGTTCTTTACTGACTGGCGCCGGTGCGGGAAAATAGCGCCCCTTTTTTTCTTCTTCTGGAGTATCGCTTCGATGCAATCCCGCCGTGATCTTGCCAATGCTATCCGCGCGCTCAGTATGGATGCCGTCCAACAGGCCAATAGTGGCCACCCCGGGGCACCCATGGGTATGGCGGATATCGCCGAAGTGCTGTGGAATGACTACCTCTGCCACAACCCGGCCAATCCTGCCTGGGCTGACCGCGATCGTTTCGTGCTGTCGAACGGCCACGGCTCGATGCTTTTGTATTCGCTGCTGCATCTCACAGGATATGAGCTGTCTCTGCAGGATTTAAAAGATTTCCGCCAGATGCATTCCAAAACCGCAGGCCATCCCGAACTGGGTGAAGCGCCCGGTATTGAAACCACCACTGGACCGCTGGGTCAGGGTCTTGCCAATGCTGCAGGTATGGCGCTGGCAGAGAAGATTCTCGCCGCGCAGTTTAATCAACCCGGTCACGATGTTGTCGATCACTACACCTATACCTTTCTCGGCGATGGCTGCCTGATGGAAGGCATCTCCCACGAGGCTTGCTCGCTCGCGGGCACGCACAAGCTGGGTAAACTCATTGCCTTTTATGATGACAACGGTATTTCCATCGACGGTGAAGTCGAAGGCTGGTTTACCGATGACACCCCGGCGCGTTTTGAAGCCTACGGTTGGCAGGTGATCCCCAAAGTTGATGGCCACGATGGCGAAGCCATTAAAGCGGCGATAGAACTGGCCCGTGGTGAAAGCGACAAGCCGACGTTGATTTGCTGCCAAACGGTGATTGGTTTTGGTTCACCCGCAAAGCAGGGCACCTCGGGCTGCCACGGCGCCCCCCTTGGTGCCGAAGAAATTGCCGCGACTAAAAAGGCACTAGGTTGGAAGCATGGTGCATTTGTTGTGCCCGATACGATTTACGAGGGCTGGTCGGCCAGTGATAAAGGCGCAAAAGCCGAAGCCGAGTGGCAGCAGCGCTTTGACGCCTACGCGCAGGCCCACCCCGAATTAGCCGCTGAATTACAGCGCCGAGTCAATGGTGATTTGCCTGCAGACTTTACTGAACAGGCGCAGGCCTATGTCGAGGAATGTCAGGCCAAGGGTGAGTCACCGGCAACCCGTAAAGCCTCGCAAAATTGTCTCGATGCCTTTGGGCCAGTGCTACCCGAATTGCTCGGTGGTTCGGCTGATTTGGCGGGTTCTAACAATACAATGTGGAAGGGCTGCAAAGACGTCACTGCTGACGATGCCTCTGGCAACTACCTTTATTACGGGGTGCGCGAGTTTGGTATGGCGGCGATGATGAACGGCATCGCTCTGCATGGCGGCTTTATTAACTACGGCGCGACCTTTTTAGTGTTTATGGAGTACTGCCGCAACGCCGTGCGCATGGCCGCGTTAATGAAGCTGCGCAGCATTTTTGTCTTCACCCATGACTCCATTGGTCTTGGTGAAGATGGCCCCACGCATCAGCCGGTTGAGCAGCTCACCAGTTTGCGCACCACGCCGGGCATGAATACCTGGCGTCCCTGCGACACCGTAGAGTCTGCCGTGTCCTGGAAGACCGCCATCGAACGCCAAAATGGCCCCTCGGCATTGATCTTTACGCGCCAGGGCTTACCCCACCAGGAGCGATCAGCCGAGCAAGTAGTGGCCATCGCAAAAGGCGCTTACACCTTGGTCGATTGCGACGGCGAGCCGGATTTGATTTTGATGGCGACGGGTTCTGAAGTGCAGTTAATTGTTGAAGCTGCGAAAACGTTGAGCGAGCAAGGTAGCAAGGTGCGTATTGTTTCCATGCCCTGCACCGAGATTTTCGATGCGCAGGATGCCGCCTATCGAGAGTCCGTACTACCGTCGAGCGTGCGTAAGCGCATTGCCGTTGAAGCCCTGCATGAGGATTTCTGGTGTAAATACACCGGCCTCGACGGCGCAGTGATTGGCATGAGTACCTTTGGTGCCTCCGCCCCCGGCCCCGAATTGATGGCGCACTTTGGCTTCACCGTCGATAACGTGCTGGCCAAAGCGAAGGCGCTACTTGCCTAAGCAATGATTGGTTTAATCCGCCATTGGCTTAAGCAGAGATACGCTTAATGACGCTGCGATTAGCCATTAATGGCTTTGGTCGAGTGGGGCGCTGCGTGCTGCGCGCTCTGCATGAGCGCCAGGCGCAGCTCGGCGAGCGTTTGCAAGTCGTGGCGATTAATGAGTTGGCCGATCTCGAAACGATTGCCTACCTAACCCGTTATGACTCCACCCATGGCCGCTTTCCGGGCCAGATTGGTGTGTCCAGCGCCGATGGAGAGCGGCTGGTGATTGATGGGCATGAGATTCACATCAGTCATCAGCAAGCCCTGAACGACTTGCCCTGGGCCGAACACAATGTCGATCTGGTGCTTGAATGTACGGGGACCTTTGCCGAACGCAATATTGCTCAGCAACATATCGATGCCGGTGCTAAGGCGGTACTGTTTTCACAGCCGGCAGAAGCCGATATTGATGCCACGGTGGTGTACGGCATTAATCATCAGCAATTAAGTGCTGAGCATCTTATTATTTCGGCGGCATCGTGCACCACCAATTGTGTGGTGCCCGCGATTAAAGCGCTACACGATGCCCTGGGTGTCGAGGCGGGGGTGATTACCACCATCCACTCGGCGATGAATGATCAGCCAGTACTCGACTCCTATCACCACACAGACCTGCGAAAAACCCGAGCGGCCTTTCAGTCGATTATTCCGGTTGAAACCGGTTTGGCGAAGGGCATCGACCGTATATTGCCCGAACTCAGTGGCCGTTTTGAAGCACAGGCGATGCGCGTGCCGACGCAAAATGTATCGGCCATCGACTTGTCAGTGCAGGTACAGCGAGACACGAGTAGTGCCGAGGTTAACGCCATTCTGCGCGCCGCCAGCGAGGGGCCCTTAAACAATATTCTTGGCTTCACCGAAGAGCCCTTGGCGTCCTGCGATTTTAATCACGATGCTCACTCGGGTATTGTCGATGCCAGCCAAACTCGCGTTGGTGGCGAGCGTTTAGTCAAAGTCTTGCTATGGTTTGATAATGAATGGGGCTATGCCAATCGTATGGTCGACATTATCGATCATTGGAAGGGCTGAATATTGGAAGGGCTGGCTGTTGTAAAAACTAAGTGCTGGCAACAACAAGCCTGATAATCCAGGTTTTTGAAACAACAATTTTTGCAGAAGCAAAAGGAAGCGCAAAGACAATGACTATCAAGTTAATGAAAAATCTCGATCTCGCCAATCAGCGGGTATTAATACGGGAAGACTTGAACGTACCCATTAAAGATGGCGCGGTCAGTTCCGATGCGCGCATTCGTGCGGCGTTGCCGACCATTCGTGCCGCGATGTCAGCGGGTGCAAAAGTCTTGTTGATGTCCCATCTCGGTCGCCCCGTTGAAGGCGAGGCCGATAGTGCGTTTTCACTGCAGCCCGTTGCCACTCATTTGAGTGCTTTACTGGGCTGTGACGTGCCGGTAATTAGTGACTGGCGAGATGGTGTCGATGTATCCAGTGGTAGCGTCGCCCTGCTCGAAAATGTGCGCTTTAACAACGGCGAGAAAAAGAATGATGAGGCCCTGGCAAAAGCCTATGCCAGCCTCTGCGATATTTTTGTGATGGATGCCTTCGGTACGGCCCACCGGGCACAGGCCTCGACCCACGGCGTTGCTCGCTTTGCCAAAGTCGCTTGTGCAGGGCCGCTACTAGCCGGTGAACTGGATGCGTTGGCGAAAGCCCTAGCCGCACCGGTGAAGCCCGTCGTCGCTATTGTGGGTGGAGCCAAGGTGTCGACGAAGATTAAAGTGCTTGAAGCATTGTCGGATAAGGTCGATCAACTGATCGTTGGTGGTGGTATCGCCAATACCTTTTTAGCCGCTGCGGGCAAACCGGTTGGCAAGTCGCTGTGCGAACATGATCTAACGGACGTCGCTCGTGGGCTCATGGAAAAATGTGACATCCCACTGCCGACGGATGTGGTGGTTGGCAGTGAGTTTTCAGAGCAGGCTGAAGCCACGCTAAAGTCGGCCGATGATGTCGGTGAAGGCGATATGATTTTTGATATCGGCCCCGATACAGCGGCGAAACTTGCCAGCATTCTGCAAGATGCCGGTACTATTATCTGGAATGGCCCGGTCGGTGTATTTGAGTTCGACCAGTTTGGCGCGGGCACCGAAGCGATTGCTCGCGCCATTGCGGCGAACCAGGGTTTTTCCATCGCCGGTGGCGGCGACACTTTGGCGGCAGTCGATAAATACGCGATTAGCGATGATGTGTCCTATATTTCTACCGGCGGCGGCGCTTTCCTCGAATACGTTGAAGGCAAGACTCTGCCCGCAGTCGCTATTTTAGAAGAGCGTGGCGACGACTAGCTCGCACCACACAAATGTCCTTTGCAGGGACAGAACCTTAAGTAATTAATTAAATAACGACGTCAGTCATCAGGAAGGAAGGAAAAAGTTATGGCACTAGTAAGCATGCGTCAATTGTTGGATCACGCTGCAGAGTTTCAGTACGGTCTGCCCGCGTTCAACGTCAACAACCTCGAGCAAATGCGTGCCATTATGGAAGCGGCTGATCAGACCAATTCACCGGTGATTGTGCAGGCCTCTGCTGGGGCGCGAAAATATGCCGGCGCGCCTTTCCTGCGCCATTTAATTCTCGCGGCCATCGAAGAATTCCCCCATATCCCCGTGGTGATGCACCAGGATCACGGCACCAGTCCGGCCATTTGCCAGCGCTCAATACAGCTCGGCTTTTCATCGGTGATGATGGATGGCTCCCTCGAAGAAGACGGCAAAACCCCCGCTAGCTATGAATACAACGTCGACGTTACGCGTCGCGTTGTGGAAATGTCCCACGCCTGTGGCGTGTCTGTTGAAGGTGAGCTGGGTTGTCTGGGGTCGCTGGAAACCGGACAGGCGGGCGAAGAAGACGGCGTCGGTGCTGAAGGCACCTTGAGCCTTGATCAGATGCTTACCGACCCCGACGAAGCCGCTGACTTTGTTGCCAAAACCGACGTTGATGCCCTGGCGATTGCCATTGGTACCTCCCACGGAGCTTACAAATTTACCCGCCCACCAACGGGTGATGTGCTGGCCATTCAGCGCGTAAAAGAGATTCATGCGCGCATCCCCAATACACATTTAGTCATGCACGGCTCGTCGGCAGTGCCTCAGGAATGGCTGGCGATCATCAACGAGTACGGCGGAGAAATTCCTGAAACTTACGGCGTGCCGGTCGAGGAAGTTGTCGAAGGCATTAAACACGGCGTGCGCAAAGTGAATATTGATACCGACTTGCGACTCGCTTCAACCGGCGCGATGCGTCGCTACATGGCGCAAAATCCTGCGGACTTTGACCCCCGCAAATACCTCGCGGCCGCAACGACGGCGATGAAGGATATTTGCGTTGCTCGTTATGAATCATTTGGTGCGGCAGGTAATGCTGACAAAATTAAAGCGCTGAGCCTGGATGCAGTGTCAGTTAGTTATGCAGCGGGTGAGCTGGCGCAGCAAATTAAATAAATTTAACAAGCTTGCGGCCCGGTTGTTGCCGGGCCAGCGGCGAGGTGCGACATTCTCTTGCCGTATTTCTAATGATAATAACTGAAGGATGAATGATGAAGCTGCGGTCTTATCTGCGCTCGGCTCTCGTGTTGGTAGCAATGGCATTGCCGGTCTCTGTTTATGGGGCGGGAGAAAGCGGCAGTGGACAGACTCTGGTCTTGGTTCATGGCGCGCATTTAACGGGAGATTCCTGGAGCGAAGTTGTTAAGGCCTTGCGAGCTTCTGGCCATGAGGTTGTGGCTGTGAATTTACCGGGGCGAGGAAGTAGTACTGGATTCGATGAGGTGACCTTAGGCAGCTCTGCGCGATCGCTGTGCACAGTAGCAGCTCGCCATGGTCCCAAGTTGAGTTTTGTCGCCCATAGCCAGGGCGGGGCTGTGGTCAATCATCTCCTGGGCCTGTGCCCGGAAATTATTGTCGAGAAAATTATTTATTTGGCCGCCGTCGCTCCCCTCCATGGTGAAAAACCCTTTGATATGCTCAGTAAAGCAGACGAGGAAAACTATTATCGAGGCGTGGTGTATGACGAGGCCAGTGGGCTGATGAAGATACAGGACGCCGAGGGCTTTCTGGCGTCCTTTGCTCCCCAATCACACAGTGAGCACTCGGTATTGGGGAAGGTGATACTAGAAGCCGCCGTTGATGAGCCGGCGGTAATTGCTGAGGGCGTGGTAAGCCTGGATGCGGTGCGTTTTCGAGAAATAGAGAAGTACTATATCTATACTCGGGGAGATCAAATTGTTTCCCTGGCGTCACAGCAGCGTATCGCCAGCAAATTTAAGCTTGTCGATTCGCGCACGATGGACAGCGGCCATTTGCCGATGTTCACTCAGCCCGCTGTCCTCTCTAAAACCATTTTGGGTTTTCTAAGTCAGTGATGGCATCTCTGCCCGAATCGCCGCAATTACCGGCTGAGTATCAAGCTGCACTCCACGCCAGAGGCTGAATGACTCCGCAGCCTGCTCAACCAGCATACCCAGTCCATCGGCAGTTTGTTCTGCGTCGAGGTCGTTCATCCAGCGCATGAAAGGCGTGGCTTCGGCGGCGTACATCATGTCGTAGCCCTGGGTGTGTGCAGTGGCTACCTGAGCAGGTAGCGGTGTTAATTCACCCGCGAGACTGGCACTAGTACCATTAATAATGAGATCAAAGTGTCCACTCCCTATTAGTTCATCAAAACCACAACGACTAATGTTACCAAGGTCTGCAAAGGCACTGGCTAGCTCCTGAGCCTTGCTGACAGTACGGTTTGTAATGACAATGGCTTGAGGTTGTTTTTTTAACAACGAGTCTAGTGCGCCCATTACGGCGCCGCCAGCACCAAACAAAACGGTAAAGCGGGGTCAAGGTAAAGCGGGGTCAGGTCTTTCGCTGCCACATTTATAAAGACCAGTCAGCAGCTTATTTTACGCTGACATCTCAGCACGAATTGCCGCGATCACCGGCTGTGCTTTAGGCGTCACACCACGCCAGAGGCTGAATGACTCCGCAGCCTGTTCAACTAACATGCCTAAGCCGTCAGCTGTTTGCTGTGCACCGTGCTCGTTCATCCAGCGCATAAAGGGGGTGGCTTCGGCGGCGTACATCATGTCGTAGCCCTGGGTGTTTTTACTCAACACTGTCTCGGGTACGGGGGCGAGTTGTCCGCTGAGGCTGGCACTGCTGCCGTTGATGATGAGATCAAAGGGGCCGCTTTCTTTGAGTGCCTCAAAACTACAGCCTTCAATATTACCGAGATCGGCAAAGTCTTTTGCTAGCTTTTCTGCTTTGCTCACCGTGCGATTGGCGATAACAATTAATGCCGGCTGTTTTTTTAACAGCGGTTCTAATACACCCATAACGGCACCACCAGCGCCGATCAGCAGTACTTTCTTGTCAGTAATCGACCAGTCGAGGTTGGTGGTGATGTCGCGAACCAGACCGATGCCGTCGGTATTGTCGCCGAGTATTGAGCTGTCATCCTGGTGAATGAGGGTGTTGACCGCACCTGCGCGGCGGGCGCGCTCACTGAGTCGGTCGACAAAGGCGAAGGCATCCTGCTTGAAAGGCACGGTAATATTTAAGCCCTTACCGCCGGCGTCGAAGAACTGACTTGCCGCCGCTTGAAACTGATCCGGTGCAACCAGAGTGCTGACATAGTGAATGTCCTGCTTCGTTTGCTCGGCAAAGGCCCTGTGAATTTGTGGTGAGCGGCTGTGCTTGATGGGGTTGCCAAAAACGGCGTATTGATCTGTCATCGGTAGTTACTCAGCTGCTTAGTTGTCGGCCCAATCGCGGTGTGGCAGGAAGACATCGTAAAGCCGTGCCTCTTCACTACCGGGTTCGGGGTGCCAGTCGTATTGCCAGCTAACCCGAGGCGGTAGCGACATCAGAATGGATTCGGTGCGTCCCCCCGATTGCAGGCCAAATAGTGTGCCGCGATCGTAAACCAGGTTGAATTCAACATAGCGGCCACGGCGATAGAGCTGGAAGTTCTTTTGCTCCTCGGTGTAGGGTCGGGCGAGGTGTTTTTCTACGATGGGTACATAGGCTTGGGTGAAGCTGTCGCCAATGGCGCGCATTAGCGCGAAGCTGTCGGTGAAACCGAGTTCGTGGAAGTCGTCGAAAAATAGCCCGCCAACACCACGCGCTTCATCGCGATGTTTGAGGTAGAAGTAGCTATCGCACCACTCCTTAAAACGCGGGTAGATGTCTTTGCCAAAGGGCTCGCAGGCTGCCTTGGCGGTATTGTGCCAGTGGCGGCAATCGGCTTCATCGCCGTAATAGGGGGTGAGGTCGTAACCGCCGCCAAACCACCAAACGGGTTCTTCACCCTCTTTTTCGGCAATAAAAAAACGCACGTTGGCGTGAGAGGTCGGTACTAGTGGGTTGAGCGGATGTAGCACCAGGGAGACGCCCATGGCCTCAAAGGAGCGCCCGGCGAGTTCGGGTCGGGCTGCGGTGGCCGAGGGCGGCAATTGTGTGCCGAAGACATGGGAGAAGTTGACGCCACCTTTTTCGAAGACAGAGCCATTTTCGATAACACGGGTGCGACCACCGCCGCCGCCCTCTCTTTCCCAGGCATCTTCGCGAAACTGGGTGCTGGGCTCAAGGGCTTGTAGTTGCTGGCAAATGCGCTCTTGCAGATCGAGTAAATACTCTTTAACGGCGCTGCTATCGACCATGATGATTTCCTCGTAGTGGCATGGCTGTTGCTCAGCTGGCGGCGCGAATAACTTCGCCGGTCAGCAGGCTGCGGATTTCGCTCGGTGTGGCGGCGTGTCCGATACTACCGGGGGTATAAGCATCAAGGCTATTGCCGAAATAAGCTTTGACCTTCATCAATGATTTTGCCGGTGGCAGGCCCTGGGGGTTGGCCGATGTCGATACCAGTGGGCCGTTAAAAGCTCGGCTTAGTGCAGCCGCCACTGGGTGGGCGGTAACGCGCAGTGCCAGTGTTTCGCGGCCGCCACTAATCCAGGCAGAGGCGTGGTGATTATTGGGGACTAACCAGGTGATGGCCCCGGGCCAGCTTTGCTGCAGTTGTAGAATAAGAGGGGCAGGTAAGCCTTGTAAATAAGGCGCGAACATGGCGATATCGGCGGCGATGAGAATCAGACCTTTGCGTGGATCACGTCTTTTTAGGCGCAGCAAACTTTGCACGGCATCAGGGTTGTCGGGGTCGCAGCCCAGGCCCCATACGGCCTCTGTCGGATAGGCGACGACGCCGTCGCGCAGATGGGCTGCGGCCCGACGTATGCCCGGACGCAGCGCAAGATTCGTCATCACTTAGGCCTTGGATCGGGCCTGTAGTTTCTTTTGTAGTGCCAAGTCTTTGTCGATCACGGCTTGAGCATTGGCTGCGCGCTCGTCGAGCAGGCTTTGATACAACACGGGGTCGGCACCGGCGATGATTTGCGCGGCCAGGTAGGCGGCATTTTTAGCACCGGCCTTGCCAATGGCGACCGTGGCAACGGGGATGCCGCCGGGCATCTGCACGGTTGATAGCAGGGCGTCGAGGCCGTCGAGGGAGCCATCAATCGGCACGCCGATAACAGGTCTTAGGGTCAGGGCGGCAACCGCTCCGGCCAGGTGGGCGGCCATGCCCGCAGCACAGATAAAGGCCGCGCAACCGCGTTCATCGGCGGAGGTGACGTAATCGTGAGTGACCGCGGGGGTGCGGTGGGCGGAGGTGACTTTCGCTTCGAAAGGCACGCCGAGTTTATTGAGCACGTCAAAACTGGCTTCCATGATAGGAAGGTCGGAGTCGGAGCCCATTAAGATGGCGACAAAAGGTTTGCTCATGGTGGCGGAGCCTCGCTCGCTGTGAAAAAGCGCACAGGCTACCCCAAGATGCTGCCGAGGGCAATCAGGGAGGCAGTCTATTGTAGCCGGTTATAAAGCCCGGCTCGCTGTTCGACCCAGCCCTCAAGTTCCAGTTGCACCAGTTGTGCGCTAAGCGTGGCCGGTGGAATTTGAGTGCGTGCCATTAAAGTATCCAGGTCGGCGGGATCAAAACCGAGGGCATCGAGTACCCTGCTTGAGGTTGCGTCCAGAGTGTCAGTGCAATCTGTGGCTTGTTGTTTTAAGCCTGCTGCCTGGTAGGCGAGCATGCCGCCCAGCTCGCTAATAATGTCGTCGGCCGTTTCCACCAGTGCTGCGCCCTGGCGAATTAATTGGTGGCAGCCCTTGGCACTGGGGTTGTGGATGGAGCCGGGTAGGGCAAATACCTCTCGGCCCTGTTCCATGGCGAGGCGAGCGGTAATTAGTGAACCGCTTTTTAGTGCCGCCTCGACTACCAGCACGCCAAGGCTGAGGCCACTGATAATGCGATTGCGCTGCGGGAAATTGCCGGCACGGGCGGGAGTGCCCGGCGGGAACTCGGAAACAATAGCTCCGCCCCTGGCGATAATGTCGTCATAGAGCATTTGGTGGCGACGGGGGTAGACGACATCGACGCCGGTGCCGAGTACGGCGACGGTTTTACCTCCTTCAAGGGCGCCCTGGTGGGCGGCACCGTCTATACCCAGGGCCAGGCCGCTGGTAATGGCAAAGCCGCTGTTGGCCAGGTGGCGGGCAAAAGCTTGCGCGTTTTGCTGCCCGGAGCGTGAATGGTGGCGGCTACCAACGATGGCAATTTGTGGCAGGTTTAGAGCCTGGATGTCGCCTTTGATAAAGAGCAGTGCCGGCGCCGCATCGATTTCTCGCAATAGTGGCGGATAGTCGCGGCAGGAAATAAGAACAATGTTGATATCGCCTCTAAGGCAGTTATCGTGGGTCTCTCGCGCTAATTTTTTGAAAACATCGGGTTTTGCTCGAAAGGCTCTCAAGCTTTTGCGATAGGCGGGGGCAACGGAATTGATTGGCGCTTCCAGGGCCTTGGCAAAACTACCAAATTGGTGCTGGAGTTTACCGAGGGCAATGGCGCCGATGCCGGGAAGGGCCTGTAGCGTGAGGGCGCATTCGGATTCCGTGGTCATGGCTACCATCCTTGGGGCCGTCGTTAATGTGTTGCATGAAAGGGGGCTGGCCGAGCCTGTGCCCCTTGGTTCTTAGCTCATGCTGCTTAGGGCTCGCGTACAATATCCTTAATAGAAATAGGCAGGTCGGCATTGAGGATGAGGGCGAAGCTCATTTTTTCAAAGGTGCGGAAGACCATCATCAGCCCAGCGTTTTCAGGGGGTAGTGTGACCGTGCCGCCCCGCACGCGATCTTTAACAATGGCGCCAGCTTTGAGGATGGCCAGCATATTGCCAATTTCAACACCATCGCGCTCGCCAAGATTGATGCTCACTACATCGAGCATGCCGCCGGTGCTAACGCTGCCTTCAACGGACATGATCACGCCCTCGGTGTCCTCGGGTGGTGCGCTGGGGTAAAATGTGGCGTCAATCTTGCGCTCTTCCAGAGCCAGTAGCCTATCGTTAATACGCAGCTCTTCGACGCTGCGAGTGGCCTTGAGAGTGGCGATGTCATCATCGACGGCTCTAATGCTACCGGCGCCGATATCTTTGGCGCGAATGCCCAGAACCTCATGGGTCTTGGGGTCGGTATAGGGCCCGCCATTGCGATAAACGCCGAAGGCATTTTGTGCCTCGGAGAAATCACCGCGGGCATAAAAATCCTGGCCTTTACCCGTTAGTAAGTGCTTGTTTTGGCCCGAAAGAATGTAGGGTGCCGCCTCTAGAATGCCTGGCTCTACGACTCTATTGCGCGATAGAAAGCTGTTGATCATATCGAGGGGCAGGGTGGAAATAGCCTGGCGGTTACTAACCTCGCGAATCTGAGGGCTGAGTTTCACGTTGCGGCTGCGATTGAGTATCAGGCGCGGTTTGCCATCGATGTATATGAGGCTGATGATGTCGCCGGGGTAGATGAGATGGGGGTTTTGAATCTGTGGGTTGACCTGCCAAATTTCCGGCCACAACCAGGGCTGAGCGAGAAAGTGGGCGGAAATGTCCCACAGTGTATCGCCCTTGGTGACGGTGTATTTATCCGGGATGTCGTCATTAAACGGGGCCTCTGCCACCGCTGCTGCGACCAAGACCCAGGCACTTATTAGTGCCAATGCGACTGTCTTTATAGGGCTTTTCATCAAGGCGCTTCCTTAGGCTAGAGGCCGATGGTGTATACTCCTGACATCGGTCGGTTCAAGCTTGTAATTATTGGACCAGCCCGAATGTTAACAGCCGTTTATACCCTTTTGCTAGAATTCCATCACAAAGCTATGACTATTAGAACAATTCTTGAATTTCCAGACCCCCGCCTGCGTACCACAGCTGCACCTGTAGCCAAGGTCGACAAGCGCATTCGCCGCCTGCTCGACGATATGTTTGAGACCATGTACGAGGCCAAGGGCATTGGCTTGGCGGCAACCCAGGTTGATGTCCACGAGCGGATTGTGGTGATGGATATCTCTCCGGAGCGCGATTCGCCCTTGATTTTGATTAACCCCGAGGTGGAGTTTATCGGTGATAGCGAACTGGAGCACGATGAGGGCTGTCTCTCGGTGCCGGGTTTCTATGAAACGGTATCGCGCCCAGATTGTATTCGTCTGCGGGCTCTCGATGAGAATGGCGACGCCTTTGAGCTGGAACCGGATGGCCTGCTGGCGGTATGTATACAGCACGAGTTGGACCACCTTAACGGCAGGCTGTTTGTCGATTACTTATCGGCTCTAAAGCGCCAGCGCATTAGGAAAAAACTGGAAAAATTGCATCGGCAATCGGCTCCTTAAAAGCTGTTGTCCTGCCGTTCCTTGTAAACAGTATCGAACGCACATCGAGACGCTATCTTGAAGATTATTTTTGCCGGAACGCCCGATTTCGCGGCCAGCCATTTGGCGGCTTTACTCGACCAGAATATACATACAGTGGTGGCGGTCTATACCCAGCCCGATCGACCTGCAGGGCGTGGTAAAAAGCTCAAGCCCAGCCCCGTGAAAGTATTGGCCGAGCAACATGGCCTGCCGGTGATGCAGCCAGCCTCCTTTAAATCACTCGAAGATCAGCAACTGTTAGAGGCTTGCGCCGCCGACCTGATGGTGGTGGTGGCCTATGGTCTGATTCTGCCTCAGGTGGTGCTCGATACTCCGCGCCTGGGTTGCATTAATGTTCACGCCTCGCTATTGCCGCGCTGGCGGGGTGCTGCGCCTATCCACCGCGCGTTGGAGGCGGGGGACGACAAAAGCGGTGTCACCATCATGCAAATGGAAGCGGGGCTGGATACCGGGCCAATGCTGCTAAAGGCTGAGTGCGCTATTGATGGTGACGATAACGGCGGAAGTTTACATGACAAGCTGGCGGATATTGGCTGCGAGGCCTTGCTCGAAGCACTGGAGGGGCTGGCAGAGAACCGTTTGGTCGGCGAAGTACAGGACGATGCCTTGAGTAACTATGCACCGAAAATTAGCAAAGAAGAGGCGCGTCTCGACTGGTCATATTCTGCAATCAAGCTGGATTTAAAAATCCGCGCCTTCAACCCTTTCCCCGTCGCGTTCACCACATTAGGTGATGAGCGACTCCGAGTGTGGGCTGCCGAAGTAGAGGCTGCTCACCCCCATCAAGCCAGCGCTGGTACTATTTTGAAGTGCGATAGCCGTGGCATTTGGGTGGCTTGTGGAAAGGGTGCGCTGGTACTCAGTGAAATCCAGCTGCCGGGTAAAAAACGCCTGCCGGTGCGGGCGGTATTGAACAGTCAGGCGCAATTATTCGCCGCAGGTGTGCAACTGGGTATGTCAGAGGATGCTAGCGGTGCAAGTTAGAGTTGCTGCGGCCAAGGTGCTACTGGCGGTTATTCGCGACGGTGTGTCGCTGAATCAGTGCCTACCCGAGCAGATGGCAGAGGTAGTGGAGAGGGATAGGCCGCTACTGCAGGAACTGAGTTACGGCACCTTGCGTTGGTATCCTCGCATAAATACCGTGCTTAACACCCTAATTGAGAAGCCCTTTCGCGCCAAGGACAGGGATATTCACGTGCTGCTGGCCTGCGCGCTCTACCAGCTTATGGAGACGCGGATCCCCGATCATGCCGCCGTTAATGAAACCGTGGCGGCCTTGAAAAAACTCAAAAAACCTTGGGCCAAGGGCCTGGTGAATGGTGTGCTGCGTCGTTTTATTCGCGAGCGCGACAGTCTCAATACGCAATTGCAGGACCAAGGTGTGTATCGGTACGCCCACCCCAAGTGGCTGTGTAAGCGTATTGAGCAGGCTTGGCCCGAGCAGGCCGCGGCTATTTTTGCCGCCAATAACCACCCCGGGCCCATGACCTTGCGAGTTAACAGGCTACGTCAGAGTCGGGCTGACTATCTTGATACCCTACAAACGGCGGGCATCGCAGCACAGGCAATAACGCTTAGTGAGGACGGTGTGCAGCTACACAAAGCCACGGGTGTCGACGCCCTTCCGGGTTTTGCCGACGGTCTACTTAGCGTCCAGGACGAGGCCGCCCAGCTCGCCGCTCAACTGTTAGAGCTTGAGCCCGGACAGCGCGTACTCGATGCCTGCTGTGCTCCCGGGGGTAAAACCTGCCATATTCTGGAGCGCGAACCGAAGCTCGCCGAGCTGGTGGCCCTCGATATTGATGATGCTCGCCTCGGTCGAGTCAAAGAAAATTTCGCGCGGCTCAAGGTACAGGCCACTTTGGTGGCGGCAGACGCTGCCGCCACCAGCCAGTGGTGGGATGGCCAGCTTTTTGATCGAATTTTACTCGACGCACCCTGTTCCGCCACCGGGGTGATTCGCCGCCACCCCGACATCAAGCTCCTGCGCAAACCCGACGACATTGCCCGCCTCGCTGAGCTGCAGGCAGAATTACTCGACGCCCTGTGGCCTCTACTCAAGTCTGGGGGTAAACTGCTCTACGCCACCTGTTCGATATTGCCCGAGGAGAACGATGCCAGTATCGCCGGGTTTATTGCCAGGCAGAGCGATGCCGAGGTGTTAAATATTTCGGTCGAGATCGGTAGACAAACGCCCTTGGGGCGGCAGCTGCTGCCAACAATTGATGGCCACGATGGTTTTTATTATGCCCTGCTGTGTAAAGGCTGAGGGTAGTTGCATTTTTCGTTGGCCCCTACAGTGAATAGCCAGGTCCACGGCTTGTTAAAAAACAAATAAGCGATAACCAAGCATGAAAATTGTGATTGTTGGCGCCGGGCAGGTTGGCGGCACCCTGGCGGAGAACCTGGCCAGTGAAGCGAACGATATTTCTTTGATCGACCCCGATGAAAATCGACTCCGAGAGTTGCAGGACAGGCTCGATATTCGCACCGTGCCCGGCCTGGGTTCCCACCCCGATGTCCTCGAGTTGGCGGGCATCGAAGATGCCGACATGCTGGTCGCCGTGACCAGTAGCGATGAGGTCAATATGCTGGCCTGCCAGATCGCCTTCTCGCTGTACCGCACCCCAACCAAGATTGCCCGGGTGCGCGCCAGTAGCTATATCAGCAAGACCTATCGCGACAAACTTTTCAGCGACGCCCACGTGCCGGTTGACGTATTGATTACGCCTGAGCAAGTGGTGACCGATTATATTCGCAAGCTGGTCGAACATCCGGGCGCCCTGCAGGTGCTCGACTTTGCCGACGGCGCTGTGCAATTGATGGCTGTGCGAGCCCTCGCCGATGGCCCGATGATTGGCCACCAGTTGAGTGAAATTCGTGAGCAGATGCCCGGTGTCGATGCCCGCGCTGCGGCCATCTATCGCCGAGATCGTTCCCTCGTACCCCAGGGCGATACGGTGATCGAAGAGGGCGACGAGGTGTTCTTTGTTGCCGCACGCTCCGATATTGTCAAGGTGATGAGCTTCCTGCGGCGCTCGGAAAAACCCTACCGCCGTCTCATTATTGCCGGTGGCGGCAATATTGGCTTTCGTCTGGCCAAGGCCCTGGAGGGTAGCTACAACGTCAAGGTCATTGAATACCATCTGTCGAGAGCCGAGTTTTTGGCCGAGTCCCTGGACCGGGCGGTGGTGCTAAATGGTCAGGCGGCGGATCGGGAGTTACTGCTCGAGGAAAACATCGAGACCACCGATGTCTTTATCGCCGTCACCAATGACGATGAGGTCAATATTATGGCCTCGCTGCTGGCCAAGCGCCTCGGTGCCAGAAAGGTAATGACCCTAATCACCAATCCGGTTTACGCGGAGCTGATGCAGGGCAGTCAAATAGACATTGCCGTATCGCCACAACAGGCCACCACTAGCTCCTTGCTGAGTCATGTGCGCCGCGGTGATACGGTCAACGTGCACTCACTGCGCCGTGGTGTTGCCGAGGCCCTGGAGATCGTCGCTCACGGCGATGCCAAAAGTTCCAAGGTGGTGGGCAAAACCATCGCGAGTTTGACCCTGCCCGCAGGCGCGACCATCGCCGCCCTGGTGCGCCGTGGCGAGGTGATTATCACCCACCACGACACGGTGATTGAATCCGATGACCACGTCATCTTGTTTATGATCGACAAACGCCACACGCGGGATGTCGAGAAACTCTTTCAAGTCGGCTTCACCTTTTTCTAGGGACTCTGTTTTCATATGCTTATTTCCGGTCACGGCGCCGTCTAATGCACTATTCAATCATCGCGCGTATTCTCGGCCTGTTGCTGATGATCTTCAGCCTCACCCTGCTGGTACCCATAGTGGTGGCGGTGATTTATCAGGAGCAAACGGAGCGGGCCTTTTTCCTCGCCTTTGCCATTACGTTTTCGATCGGCACCCTGGTGTGGCTGCCTAATAGCCGCAGTAGTGGCGAACTGCGCACGCGGGATGGTTTTTTGGTGACGGTGCTTTTTTGGATCATGCTCGGCCTCGGTGGAGCACTGCCCCTGGCGCTGGTCGAGCCCTCGCTATCCCTCACCGACGCGGTGTTTGAATCCATCTCGGGCCTGACTACCACGGGGGCGACGGTAATCAGTGGTTTGGATGAGCTACCGCGCTCCATACTCTACTACCGGCAACAACTGCAGTGGCTGGGGGGTATCGGCATTGTCGTAATCGCGGTGGCGATTATGCCCATGCTCGGCATTGGTGGCATGCAGCTCTACCGCACCGAAACCCCAGGCCCGGTTAAAGATAGTAAATTGACTCCGCGTATTACCGAGACGGCGAAGATGCTGTTTTTGATTTATGTGGTGCTTACAGTGGCCTGTGGCCTGGCCTATTGGCTGGCCGGCATGAATGCCTTTGACGCCATCGGCCACAGTTTTGCCACGGTCGCCATCGGTGGTTTTTCCACCCACGACGCTAGTATGGGCTACTTCGACAGTGCCTTGATCAATAGTGTTTGCGTATTTTTTATGATGCTGTCGGGGCTAAATTTTGGTTTGCATTTTATGGCCTGGCGCAGGCAAAGCATAAAGCCCTATCTGTTTGATTCGGAGGCTCGCCTGTATATGGCGATGCTGTTTGCGGGCATGTTTATTGTCTGTGCTTATTTGTACTACAGTGACTCCCACGAGGGAATGGGGGCCATTAACCACGGAGTGTTTCAGTTGGTGTCGATGATGACGACCACTGGCTTTGCCACCGATAATTTCAGTGCCTGGCCCAGCTTCCTGCCCTTCCTACTGATTTTCCTGTCTTTCTTTGGCGCCTGTGCCGGGTCCACTGGTGGCGGTATTAAGGTGGGCCGCATGATGATTATTGCCAAGCAGGGTCTGAGTGAAATACAAAAGCTGATTCACCCCAGCGCGGTGATTCCCATTAAGGTCAATGGCCGTATCGTCTCGGAGCGCGTTATCAATTCCATCTGGGCTTTCTTTGGCGTTTATCTGGCAGTGTTTTACGCCATTGTGCTGCTGCTGATGGCCTCGGGTCTCGACTATATTAGCGCCTGGTCGGCGACCACAGCATCGCTCAACAACCTCGGCCCAGGCCTAGGCGCGGTGGCGGCCAACTACGGCGATATTAATGGCTTCGCCAAGTGGGTGCTGTGCGGTGGCATGTTACTGGGGCGGCTGGAGATCTTTACTTTATTAGTTTTATTTACACCGATGTTCTGGCGCCGCTAGTTACTTTTAAATAAATTTGCGTACTCCTGACGCAGCAGATGTTTTTTCACCTTGCCCGTCGCCGTCATTGGCAATTGCTCGAGAATGATCACGCGCTTGGGGTTTTCGAAGCCGCTGAGGGTCTGCTTACAATGGCTGATGATGGCTTGCTCTTCCAGTTGGGTATCGGCCATGCCACTCACCACGGCGGTGACGGCTTCACCCCAGTATTCGTGGGCGAGGCCGATAACGGCGACATTGGCGATACCGCCATAGTTGAGAATACAGCTCTCGACCTTCACCGAGGAGACGCTTTCACCACCGGACTTGATGGTGTCTTTTTTGCGGTCGATAAAACAGAAGTTCAGATCGTCGTCCAGATAGCCGGTGTCACCGGAGTGGTGCCAGCCAAAGGTTTGGACCGCGCGGCTGGCCTCTGGGTTATTGTAGTAGGCGAACATCACTTGGGGGCTGCGCCACACAACTTCACCAATCTCGCCGACCTGTAGGATATTGCCATAGTCGTCCATCACCGCCTGGTCGCTGGTGACGGTACCATTGCCCCAGACATTGCCCTCCTTGAATGCCTCGCGGCAGGGCTCCATCATGGTGGCGAGCCCGGTGATTTCAGTTTGTCCGGAGCCGGTGCTAAAGGGGCAGCCAAAGATCTTGTGCAGTGTGACCAGTGACGCGGTGTCCATTGGCGCCATGCCGTACATCGCCAATTGCAAACTGGAATAGTCGTGCTGGTGAAGCTCGGGGCAATCGAGCATGGCCTTCCACATCAGTGGTAGCAGTAGGGAAAACTTTAGTTTTTCCGACTCAATCAGGCCGAGCAGTGTGGCTGGCTCAAAGCCGTTTTGCAGTACCACTTTGCTGCCTAAATGCAGTGATACCAGGGCAAAAATCTGTGCCGCGATGTGGAAGAGTGGCAATACGGCGGCGTGGCTGATGGAGTCTTTATTGGCACCAATACTGATGGTAGTGTTGAGGGTGGCGATGAAGAGGTTTTTGTGGGACAGCATCACTCCCTTGGGGCGCGCGGTGGTGCCGCTGGTGTACATGATTTCGGCGAGGTCGTCGTCTTCGATAATAATATCTTCAACTTCCCCGCTGTCCTGCTCGCTGAGCAGTGTCTCGAAAGTGACAACATCGCCCCTTGCCTCGCCGGCCAGGCTGATCAGTAGAAAGCTGCGATCAATCTTGGCGCAGATCTCGTCAACGAGGGGCTGCAAGGCCTCATCGAAAAAAACGGCGACACTGCCGGAGTGTTCAATATTGTACTCAACATCCCCGAGGTTTTGCGAAAAGTTGATGGGTACCGCGACAAAACCGCCCTTAAAGCAGCCCAGCAGAGCGCTAAGCATTTGGCTGGTATTGGCACCGAGAATGGCGACGCGGTCGCCCTGTTGAACTCCCCGTTGCCGCAGGCCGCGCACCAGGCGATTGACGCGTTGATTGAGGGTGGCGTAGGTGGTGGGCACACGCTCGCCATCGATAAACTCCACCAGTGCTTCACTCCCTCCGTGGCTGTTAGCGCGACGGCGCAGTGTGTCGCCCATGGCGATGCGCCGGATTAAATTGACTTCAAGTGCTGTATCCACGGTAAGGCTCTTCTTTACTTCGGAAAGGTCCGCCTATGCTCAAATACAGTCTAGGTCACTTTCTCCGAGTCTTCATGTTTTCTAAAGCTTGTCGCTACCCCCTTCTGCCAGCCAGCGGAGCCCTTGTTAACAAAGGCCTTGGCACTGGGGGAAGGTCTTATCGCCCCCTGGTAGTAGCTCAACAGCATTGTTCTTCATCTTATGAAGGTCACCTGTTCAACGAGGCTGGGCCATTGGGCTTCATCGACTTTAATACCGAAAAAACCTGCCACCTTGCGCATTTCACCTTCGAGCTCATTGAGGAAATTCTTAAAGTACACCAGATAAATATTCGGCAGGTGGCGATAGTCCCACCGCGATTGAATAAACCCAGGTGTGACCAGAAGGGGTAGCCGTCGCTTTCCCACTTGAAATTGGCCTTGTTAATCCCGTCGTGCCAGAGCAGATGAATATCGTCGTAGAAAGGGGGGCTGCACCGACCTGGCTGGAGATCTTTACTTTATTATTTTTTCACCGATGTTCCGGCGTCGTTGACGGCCCCTTAGGTCGTTATTTCTCTACACCATCAAATAAATCGGCGTATTCCTTGCGCAGTAAATGTTTTTTGATCTTGCCGGTCGCTGTCATCGGTAGTTGATCGAGAATAATCACTCGCTTGGGGGTTTCGAAGCCGCCGAGAGTCATCTTGCAGTGGTCGATAATGGCCTGTGCTTCTAGTTGCACATCGGGCTTGCGACTGACGATGGCGGTGACAGCCTCGCCCCAGTGTGAGTGAGGCAGGCCGATAACACCGACATTGGCGACGCCCTCACAGGCGAGAATGCAGCTCTCCACTTTGACCGATGAGACATTTTCACCCCCGGATTTAACGATGTCCTTCTTGCGGTCGACAAAGCAGAAC
>MAAU01000075.1 GCA_002162825.1 Gammaproteobacteria bacterium 54_18_T64 | reverse complement strand
TGACCACTCACCCCGTTGAGTTTGATATGTACTACAGCGTCTAAGCTCGACTAAAACGACGCTTGAGCGCGACTCAATAGAGCTGGCTCACAAAAGCCCGATCTTCTTATGGAGATCGGGCTTTTTCTTTTCTACAAAGCGTATTACTCTTGAGCATCGCGCCACTGCAGCAAATAAGCCTTACAACAGTCGCGATACCACGGCCTCATTGCGAACCGGCAATCCTCAAGAGTGCAAGCCCTATGAAAACACTTACCACAACACTCGCCAGCCTGATTTTACTGGCCAGCCCCAGTCTCTTTGCCGGCGAGGTTTTTCGTGTGGTTGACGAAGACGGTCAAGTCACCTTTACCGATTCCCCAGCGGCCAACACCAAGGCCGAAAGCATCGATTTACCCGAAACCAATATTGCCACTGCGCCACCCGCACACAAAACGCCGGCTGACAGCGAAGCCACTGAAGATGAAGTCCCCTACACCAGCGCACGTATTGCCAAACCCCTCAACAAGGCAACCATCCCCCCAGGACAAAAGACCCTTATTGTTGAACTGGCACTCAAGCCCGCTCTCCAGGAAGGGCATCTGGTGCAGCTCTATGTTGACGGTCGCCCCCAGGGCGCAGCTAGCGCCTCCACCACCTTTTCCCTCTCCGGACTGAACAGGGGTGAGCACAAAGCACACATGGAAGTGCTCGGTGCCGATAAGAAGCGTCGAACCAAAACAGGTAGCGTCACTTTTTACGTCAAGCAGCACTCCGCAAACAACTAACGCCCACTAGCAAACACCACCCAAACTTAAGAACCCCTGCAGCGCACCAAAGTAGTGCGCCACAGGGGTTTTACCGTTACACTAGCGCTGATAAGGCCTACTAGCTAGGAGGCCGCCGCCCGCCAAAGTGGCCTGCTAATTGCTTTAACTCAAGCACCTTGGCAAAGCGTTAGCCCTGTAACACCGATGAATCGCACTCAAAGTAATCAACTCGTACTGGACAACCTCATTACGGGCGTGTTGCTGATAGATGACGAACTCTCTATCAGCTACCTCAATCCGGCGGCGGAAAGCCTGCTGGCAGTCAGTGCAACTCGCCTACTCAATAGCTACGCACCCCAGTTATTTGTCGAAGCCGAGCCACGACAGCAGGTTTTTCACAACGCGTTGAAGAAGGAGTCGGCGTTTACAGAGCGCAAAGTCAAAGTCCTGCTGCCCGACCTACGAGAAATTACCGTCGACTACTCTGTGACACCGCTGATGCAGAATGAGCAGCACTTGCTACTGCTTGAAATGCTACCGGTGGACAGAACCCTGCGTATCGACCGCGAAGAGGCTTTATTATCAGCCAATGACACCTCTCGCAACCTGGTTCGCGGCCTCGCCCACGAAATTAAAAACCCCCTGGGCGGCATTCGCGGCGCCTCTCAGTTGCTGGCGCTGGAGCTGGATAGAAGCGAGCTGGTCGAGTACACCGATGTCATCATTGCCGAAACCGACCGCCTGCGCGAACTGGTTGACCGGCTGCTCGGCTCACCTCTGCCGACCAAATTCTCCCAGCTCAACATCCACGAAGTCACCGAACACGTGGCGACACTGGTGCAGGCCGAAACCCACGGCTCACTCATCATCAACAAAGATTACGACCCCAGTATTCCCGAAATTCTCGGCGACCGAGAGAAGCTGATTCAGGCCGTACTCAACGTGGTACGCAACGCCATGCAGGCCCTGGATGGTGCTGACAAAATCGGCCACGGCGGGGAAATCACCCTGCGCACTCGCATCCTCAACCACTTTACCATCGGCAAAATGCGCCATCCCATGGTGTGTCGGCTGGAAATTATCGATAACGGCCCCGGCATTCCCACCGAGATCAACGAGCGAATTTTCTACCCCATGATTAGCGGTCGTGCCGAGGGCAGCGGCCTTGGCCTGCCCATCGCCCAGTCGGCGATTCACCAGCACCAGGGCTTAATCGAGTGTGAAAGCGAACAGGGCTGCACGCGCTTTTCTATTTACCTACCACTGAAACCCATTGAGGACAGGCAAGCATGATGAAACCGACAATCTGGATCGTCGACGATGACAACTCAATTCGCTGGGTGATGGAAAAAGCCCTGGAAAAAGCCAACCTCACGGT
>MAAU01000049.1 GCA_002162825.1 Gammaproteobacteria bacterium 54_18_T64 | reverse complement strand
TTGTCGCTAATGAGGGTTGAGGTGCCACGGGTTTCCAGAATACGCGCCGGGGCGGCGCTAATAATATCGAGCCGTCCCTGCAGCGAGCGCGGCTTGCCACTGTCGAACCATATCGGGCTGGGCAAATCGCGCACGGCATTGAACAGAGTTTCAACATCACTGCGAAAGGGGTAGTCCAGTACGATCATTTCGGGCATTTACGGCGGCTACCGACAAAAATAATAGAAGCGGCATTTTATAGGCTCTTGGGCCTGGATAGGGTATTTGTCGAAGAATTAATCGGAGCTGGGTGGCGCTTTGCGTATAATCGGCCCTCAAACGACTTTCGTACCGATGGAGCAAGCCGATGACAGATCTTACCCCCGACCTATGTGATGACAACCCCGAACTGGTACGAGTACTAGAACCCATGTTGTCGAATTTTGGTGGCCGCGAAGCCTTTTTTGGTGAAATCGTCACGGTGAAGTGTTTTGAAGACAATTCGCTGGTGAAAGAGCATCTGGCCACACCCGGTCACGGTCGGGTGCTGGTTGTCGACGGTGGCGGCTCGCTGCGTCGCGCCTTACTGGGCGACATGATCGCGGAAAGTGCTCTCGAAAATGGCTGGGAGGGCGTGCTCGTCTACGGTTGCATTCGCGATGTCAGCACCATCTCCGAACTCGACCTCGGCGTGCAGGCGCTGTCTGCCATCCCCTTGAAAACCGCGAAGCGCGGTATAGGCGACTTCAACATCCCCGTGACCTTTGGTGGCGTGACCTTTAAGCCCGGTGAATATCTCTATGCCGACAGCAATGGGGTTGTGGTTTCCGAGGAAGCCTTAACGGAATCGACCTAGCAGCTCTGTAGCAATGAACCCGCGACCCAGGTTTATGCCTCGCGGCTTGTTTCGAAGAGTAGCGTTTTTAAGCCCTTTTCGGCATCGACTTCAGGAAAAGAGGCCGGTGTGGCAATAAGCTGTTTTTCGACGAAGCCCCTGGCGTCGGCAAATAGCTCGCGCAAGAAAGAAAAGCTCAAATCTGGCGAATTCAAACAGGCGATCACTTGTGCCTGTGGGCTCAGTAAGCCCGGTAGTTTCCGGACTATTTTCTGGTAGTCCTTCATGACGTTGAAACTCCCCGCCTGGAAACTGGGCGGGTCGATAATCACCATGTCGTAGGGGCCATATCGACGAATCTTGCCCCAGGATTTAAAGATATCGTGGCCCAGGAAAGATACGCCTCGGGTGTCGATATTATTGCATTGATGATTCGTTCTACCGGTGTTGAGAGCCCCCTTGGCCATATCGACATTGACCACTTGAGCGGCGCCAGCCTCGGCGGCAACCACCGAAAAAGCGCAGGTGTAGGCAAAGAGGTTGAGTACGCTCTTGCCTTTCACGTGTTCTCGCAGCACCTGCCGACAATTGGCCATGTCGAGAAAAAAACCAGCATTTTGATTGGCCTTAAAATTGAGCCGGAACTTAAGGCCCCTTTCCTGGGCGTAATAATCGCCCTCAAGCTTGCCTTTGAGGCTCTCACTCGGTGCACCGGCCATATAGCGGTGCTGCAGAATGATGTTTGCAATCTCTGGCTGATGATCAAATTGAGTAATTTCGCGGCTCAATTGCGCCAGCCACTCGGCATTCGGCTCTTTGTATAGGCTGATCAGTAAGACCGGCGCAAACCAGTCAACGCTAATAAACTCCAGGCCGGGGTGGCAGTGCCCACGGCCATGAAACAGGCGGCAGGCATCGGCACCGGCTTTGGCGCCGTGGTGAATACTTTGTATGATTGGCTGCACTTTTGCTCAGGTATCCTTGGCCGCTTGCTGCTGGCTTAGTCGCGGTCGCTGTGAATTTTATGAAACTTCTTGGCGACCAAGAGCATCATCACTATCGTCAGTCTCTCAACCACTTTAGCGCGCTCGATTTTATTTTCATCGCCCTCGGGCAACAGCGAATAAATCAGCGTTTGCAGGGCAACAAAGCGGTCACTGGTCTCGGCATCGAGCTTGGCAATGGCTTTAATCACCTTGCCCATTACCCCCTCATAATCCTTGAGGCCGAGTTTAAGCAAGAGCTTGCGGCTATGGCGCTCCAGCTCTTTGCTTTTCATGCGCTTGAGCTCTGCGGTGAGAGTACTTTCTGGGCAGGACAATAAATCAATTGTTTTCATGGTCTTAATACAGCTGGCGG
>MAAU01000069.1 GCA_002162825.1 Gammaproteobacteria bacterium 54_18_T64 | reverse complement strand
GCCTGCTGGATGCGCGACTATTTCAATAGCGCTATTAGTGCTCGATCCGCCTCTTGTAGCTGGTATTGGCTAAAGACCTCGATACCATGCTGCTGCAGAAGCGCCACGGTCACCCCGACGCCAGCCATTTTTTGGCGACTAAAAGAACCATCGTAAATTGTCGAGCTACCGCAGGAGGGACTGCCCTCGGTCAATACCGCAATTTTTATGGCGTGTTGCTGGCACAGGCTCAGGGCCAATTGCGCGCCTTTCTTAAAATAGGCACTAACTTCGCCGCCATTTTCGGTCTGCACTGTGTCTGTGCCCACCCAAACACCCTGGCCATCGCCGGCACTAATTTCGGCCGGTGCTCGGGGTATGCTCATGCCCGCATCGACCTCGGGGCAAATAGAGACAACGCGCCCCTGGGCCAGCCACTGTTCCAAAAAATTCAAGAAAAAATTCAAAGGAGAAAAAATTCAAAGGACATCCATCTACAATTCTCAGTCTAAAAACCGAGATTCCCGGCGAAAACTCATCGAGGTAACTTCGGTTTTGGCCATTGATTGCTGTGGAATTATAGAATCATGCGACTTATTTGCTGTGAAAACCCTTTGAACCAGGGTGTGGTGCCGTGATCAGTCGTGCTGCTAGTTCCTGGTTGCGTAATGGGGGAGGGTGTTCGGCCGGGCTGTACGCGACTGACTATCCCCCTTCAAACAACAGCTTACAGTTGGCTAGGCCGGGTATACGACGGTAGTTCATACTTTCACAGGCCCGCTTTAAGTGTTGCAAGGTACCAATAACACGACCAAAGCGCCCCTCAAATTGGGTGCTGAGGATGAGCCAATTGTCGGCGGTGATATTCAAGCGGGTGAGTATGGGCGGTATGTTGTGGTCGATAGCACCGCGTTTGTCGCTGCGAACGATGCGCCCCGTCCAATCTACCAGTTCGAGATAGTCACTAAGGCGGCAGGGGAGTCCTTCGGACATGTCTTGGCGGGGATTACCGGCAAAGCGCATTAGGCTTTTTTCTTGTTGTTGCGGATGGTTGAGCTGGTGGGCCGTTTTGGCCCTGGTGATGCGCTTTTTTACGGAGGTGTGGTGCGAGAGCTCCGGGTTTTTCGCCATTTTGGCTCGTAAGGGATTGAGGTCCACGTAGGCCATACAGGCAAATAGCGCTTGTTCATCCAGTAGGGCCTGGGATTTAAAGCGGCCCTCCCAAAAGCGCCCCGTACATTGATCTTCTTTATTGGCCTGACGGGCGATACCCTCATTAATCAGGCGCATAAACCAGCTGATATCCTGTAAACGCTGCCGCCAGGTTTCGATAACGCCCTTTAAAACGGCTTGTTCGGCCTTTAGTAGATTCTCTCCACGACAATAGCGCTGACTGAGTAGATTGCCCTTAAAGAGCTGGTGCCAGCGTTCAATCACTGCAAGATCACTCAATTGCTCTGCTTGCGGCGCGTTAATATGCAGCACCACATGGTAGTGGTTCGACATCACGGCATAGGCCGCAACGTCGATACAAAAAACCTGTGCCAATGCGAGTAATTTATCTTCAACCCAGCCACGACGGTGTTCAAAGCTTTCGCCGCAGAGAAAGGCTCTGCGTACACAGCGCGAAACGCAGTGGTAATAAGGGCTTGCCTCTAGGGAGACTTGCTGACTTCTGGCCTTGGTCATGACTACCCACTGGTGAAATATTTGTTTGTCGTACTAGTATGGTCAAGGCTGAGGGTCTTACAAAAGATGAATTTACAGTAAGGAACTGCGTTACTTATTTCATTTTTTCATTAAGATGGATGTCCCCGATTTTCCGCTGCGTTTGTCGTTGCGAATGAGAATCAAACAGGACATCCATCTACAATTCCCTCACAAGTAAAACCATGCAACCGTTCAATAATCGCCAGATCAACTAACAGGACTCGGAGGAAACTGCGGGGATAGCACAATCATGCGTCAATCAAAAACCAAACGGTGTGCCAATTTAAGTCACCAGCTTGTCACGATAATTTTCGTATCGTGCTTATCGTTTATCACCAACGTTTATGCGGCCAACACACCCACCTTCCACCTGCAACACCCGTTGAGCAAGTTCTACATCGGCCAGGGTTCATTGGGAGAGACCAATGAGGCTGCTCGCCAGGCATGGGTTAGTCCCCTTGTTGATAGCTTCGGTCTGGATACACACCGCTATATGTTGTATCCCGCTGGTGGTGGCTACAGTTACATCATGAATGTCACTAATGGACTGGTGTTATCTGAATCGGGTGACAACCTGATTGGTAACTGGGGAATGATTGGCAGCGATACCCAGCGCTGGAAGGAGGTCATCCCAAAAGGTTCGGATATCTTTGATAATAAAAGAGTTTTTATTAACAAAGCCAGTGGTAAAGGGTTAACCCAATACGACGGTGGCACTAGCGGCCGGAGGGAGGTTACCGAATGGCCATATAGTGAAAACTTGCCTGGCTTTACCTGGATACTTGAAAAGGCTGCTGACGCCGATTTAATCAAAATACATTTTGAGAAAATAAAGTGCATCAAACCATCAACTGGCCAGGATGGTGCTACAAAGGTCTTATTCTTTGGTATTGATGCAGCCCTTCAGGCAGGCATGGCAGCAGCAACAGGCGGCGCATCCGCCGCCGGCTCGGCCGCTTTAGCCGGTAAAGCAGTTACCAAGGCAGCCGTCATCAAAGCGATGAAGAAAGAAGCACGCGGAGAGCTACAAGATACCGTTAAGGGCGAAGTTGGAGATCGCGCAAAGCAAGCCGCATGGGACCAGCTCAACGGCTACGTACCCGGTGAGATTAACGATTTAAATGCCAGCGTTAACCGTGAAATTAACCGCCGCACACCGAATGCCGTATCAACAGCCGTTGATGTGGCCGAAACCGTAGACAACCTGACCTCAATCGAGGGGTTGTTTAATACCGTCTACGGCGAGAGCCCGGATGACGTTGAGCTTCGAGTCAACGAGATTTCTATCTGGCCAGGTGGCGGCCGAGGCCACGTCGGCATGCGATCACAGCAAGAATTCCAGATGAACCTGGATTATATTTTTGAACGATCCAGAGGGCTAAATGTTCAGCTAGTCGAGTACGACTCCGGTAGTGCTGACGATTGGCTTGGCTCCTTCGGCCTGAACCTCCAGCACCTGACAAAAAAAGAACGGTTCGTCGATGTGTTGATACGCAGTGAAGACGAAGGCAGCATTTATGAGGTTACCTTTACGATTGAACCCTACCTCACCCGGCAACAAGCCGAGCTGAAAGTATGGCAAGAAATGCAGCAAGCCAAAAAAACTCAGCAGGACGAAAAAAACCGGCTCAATCAAGAAAAATTAGACCGGGAGGCGGCCCAGGCAGCAATCACTCCCTTTGCAGCCACCTTGAAGATACTCGGCAGCGAAAATGGTGTTAGCCGAATTCCACTTAATCGATACAGCGAAAACCCAGAAAAACTATTCATCTCACCCGCCATTTATCTCGACGTAACCTTCGCCAATGGCAGTAAGTCGAATGTCTATTACCACTTACAGGCACCCGATAACGTCATCTTTGACGATACCAGCGGCGATCCCGATGATCTGATCAAACTGGTCTACACCCCCGGCCCTGGCGGCACAGAAATTCCTGGCCAGGTAACAGCCACCGGTAACGGAGTCGGCACAGCCGAACTCAAAGTGTCTTTTCGTAATAGACCTTGGCTCACCGCTTCGGTCTCAGTCGAGGTTGTGGATACCCAAGTGCCAGTCACGCAGCAAGTGCCGATAGACCCAAAAGCCAAATTTTTAAATTACATTGCTGAAGGCAGTAGAGCAGAGATTGCGCTGCCCTATACAGCCGGTGTTTTTCAAATGACCCATATTCAGTCACTTTGCCCTTCTGGTTGTGAGCAGAGCAATGCCGAGTCAGGGCTGTTAGTGGTATTGGTGATGCCTGAACATCAACACAACAACGTTGCTGCGGATGACGTCATCGGGCAAGTGCGTACGGTGTTTGGAGGCACCTATTGCCAGGGTGAGCTTAAGAAAGGCCAGGGCAGAATGATCTTTTCGATTAGCGACAGCTACGGCAATAATATTGTTAATACAATACTTAACCCCGCTGAATGCGGGGGAGATACCGCACAATCCGCACCTAGCAATAGCGTGGCCGGCGGGGAAGCCTCTTCAAGCTCTGCCAATGGCAAGTACTCTGATCTACTCCAAACCTTAAGCTGCCCTGGTGACCAAAACCGCTACGGCGCCTATGCAGATGAAGGTTACTGGGGCGGTGGCCAATGGTGTCGACAGCAAGGCAAAGCGGGCTACTGGGTTTGGGTTTCACCTAATTGGTATGTTTGGGGAAATCAGCGATAGGGGTTTCAACGCCACTTTCCAGCCTTTCCTTGGGTTGAGCTGAACCAGGTGTTTCACGGCTTTTTAAAGTCAGAATTCAATAGGGAATTCAATAGGGAATTCAATAGGACATCCATCTTCGAATTCAATAGGACATCCATCTTCAATTTTTTATTACTAACCGAGGTAAGGCAGCTGAAGCAGACTTTCAGTTGTTTTTCAGCGTCGGTTACTCGGATGTACAGGTGCTTGAGGTTATTCTTGGCCTATCCATCAAGCTGACTAAGCAACTTTACCAACTCAATCGCAGGCACGCCGCTCGACACGGAGGTTGAAAGTCTCCGTTGGGAGAAACCCGTCATTAAGGCGCGAACTGAGTTTGGCTAACCTTGTCGCGGTAACAGCGAGCCTCACGTTATGGAGGTCTGCGTTACCGTTGTGCGGTGACCTGTATTACTTGAATACGGGTTGGCTTTACACCCACTTTTTTTGAGCCCCCGCTTTGTAGGTGCGGGGTTATTAATTAAAGCTACTTAGCTGCCTTGACTAAAGCAGACGTATGCTCAATAAGATCAACCCCGCCAGGTTCGCCATGGCCGGGAACAACCAATTTTGCACTGTGATATTGCTTTCCAACACGATTCATCACTTTAATCCATGATGCTGTATCACCGTGTGAAGTATTACCCGCAGAGGTAGATGCTCCTGCACGCACTGCGCAACCCCCAAAGAGTATGTTCTCCTCCGGCAACCAAACCATCAGGTTGTCCATTGCATGAGCTGGTCCGGGGTAAAAGACCGTCAGTTTCCCGAGCTTGATGGAGCTTCCCCGCTCGGCAAGTGCATCAAGCGTGTGATTAGGGACAGGCAAGCCATGTTCTATCGTAATACGCTGGGTCAGTGGGTGAGAGAATACTTTTACACCGTGGGATTCCAAAACATCCACTCCTGCAGCCCGGTCACTGTGCGCATGGGTGACGACCGCTCGTGTAATGGGTAAATCGATTTCTAACTTAATTGCTTTGATAAGGGCTGTAGTTTTTAGCTCTCCCCAGGCCGTGTCTACAAGGGTTAGCGCCGCACCATCTTTTACAATGAGACCGTTCGACGACAGCTTCTTCCCATCTGGGTATACATAGCTGGATACGTGCATCCAGACACCATCAGTTAGTTCTTGTAGCTGTATCTCAGGGTCGGGTTCGGCGAAAACCAACCCAAAGGTTTGCATAAAAAAAACAATTGAAATAAATATTCTTCCAGACGTATTCATAACTTTCCTATGCGCTATAACAGGGAATGATAAAGCCAAAGGCACTAAATAACTTAGGCACTTCAAGCCATGATAATTCGAAAAATAAAATTATTATTACTTTTATAATCAGCGAGTTACAATATTAAGAGCGGCTGCCAGCTAACTCGTGAGCTCCTTCCCTGATCTAGCCCAGCTCTGCCTCTGGCCGCTTATAAAATTAAAGGAATTTTGAAAATTAATGACTTGGCAATTGTTTTCATGGGGTATAGAGCCTATGGCAACTGATCTAGGCAATTGCAGGTATAAGCGCCCGAATAAACCCGTGTATTCGTGTCTGTCTGCGGCTGTGTTCTACATTGTTGCTTGTTTCATCAAGGCTTAGCAAGAGGCGCAAACTTCGCTGTAAAGTGGCGCATCGCTGCGGGCTCATCGGTAATGGCGTAGCCGGGCAATTGATCCTTAATGCTCCTCAGTTCTTCAAACACTTCGACAATATAATCCGCATGGGACTGGGTGTAGACGCGTCGCGGCATGGCCAGGCGGACAAGATCCATGTCCGCAGGTGTCTCGCTGCCATCACTGGCTTTGCCAAACATCACGGTACCAATTTCACAGCCGCGAATACCGCCGACTTCATACAGTGCGATGGCCAGCGCTTGCCCTGGGTATTGCAGGGGAGGGATGTGCCCTAGCCATTGCCGTGCATCGACGAATACCGCGTGCCCTCCGGCTGGCTTCATGACGGGTACGCCCATGCTGTCCAGGCGTTCGCTAATGTACTCGGTGGTGCGAATGCGGTAGCGCAGATAATCTTCATCAATAATTTCACTCAGACCCTGGGCGATGGCCTCGAGATCGCGCCCGGCAAGACCGCCGTAGCTGGGGAAGCCCTCTGTCTGGATGAGGCGATTACGTGCGGCCTGTGCCAGGGCGTCATCGTTCAAGGCCAACCATCCGCCGATATTGGCGAATCCGTCTTTCTTGGCGCTCATGGTCATGCCGTCGGCGCAGGCAAAGCTGGCTCGGACTATGTCGCTAATGCTGCGCCCTTGCTGGCCCGTTTCGCGCTGTTGAATAAAGTAGGCGTTTTCTGCGAAGCGACAGCCATCAATAATAAAAGGTTTACCGTACTGCCTGGCCAGGACGGAGGTTGCGTGAATGTTTTCCAGGCTGACCGGCTGGCCGCCACCGGCATTGTTGGTGATGGTGGTCATCACGCAGGGCACGCTTTCGTGGAATTCACTCAAATAGGCGCTGAGCTTGTCGAGGTCAATGTTGCCCTTAAAGGGATGTTCGGCAGCGGGGTCCTTGCCGGCATCAATCACCAGGTCGTCTGCCGTTGCGCCACTGGCTTCAATATTACAGCGGGTGGTATCAAAATGATTGTTTGAGGGTATGCGCTTGTTTGGGCCACCGAGGATGGAAAACAAGATGGCTTCTGCGGCACGGCCCTGGTGGGTGGGAATGATGTGTTTGAAGGGCATGAGATTTTTAACGGCTTTCTCAAAGCGGGTAAAGGAGGGTGAGCCGGCATAGCTCTCATCACCTTGCATCAGCGCGGACCATTGCGCGGCGCTCATGGCGGAGGTGCCGCTGTCGGTGAGCAGGTCGATAATGACATCCTCGGAATGCAGGGCGAACAAATTGTAATTGGCTGTTTTTATATAGGCTTTGCGTTCTTCGGCGCTGGTGATGCGGATCGGCTCAATGGTTTTGATACGAAAGGGCTCGATGATAGTTTTCATTTTCGCTCGGCCTATGCCTGATTTTATTATTATAGAACTGAGCGTAAATAGCGCATTGAATTGGCGCACATTAATGCATTGGCAAATGATCAGGGTGGGTTTCTTGTATCCACGAGGGCTAGCGCCCGCCGTGCGCTGGCATCATGGCTAGTGACTCGGGCGTCTCGGCTTTGTGTTGCGGTCGATACCTATTCTGACTGCGAGGCCGTGGGTGAGTTTATGCAAAGCCTGGGTGTGGCACTTAAAGCCGGGATGACAAGGGCGGGTGCCAGCTTGAGTCATAGTCCTACCCTTGCCGAAGAGTTTGGCATTGCCAAAAAAAAGACAATAAAAAGGGCTGCAATTGCAGCCCTTTTTATTACCGAGTCGCTTAAATATTGATAAGCGCTTAGTAGAGGATGATGCCGCGAATATTCTTGCCGGCAACCAGGTCGTCAAAACCTTCTTTCACTTCGTCGATGGTGTAAGTGCGCGAACACATACGGTCGAGATCGAGCTGTCCGGTTTCGTAGAAAGCCAGCAGCTTGGCAAAATCGACCTTGGCGTTGGTGCTGCCGTAGATGCAACCGCAAACTTTCTTGGAAGACAGTGGCATTTCCAGGGCGCTGAACTTGTACTCGTCCTGGGGGCTGCCGGCGCCGACCATGCAGGTGGTGCCGCCGCGACGGGTTGAGGCGTAGGCCTGTGCCGCAACGGCGGGGAAGCCGATGACTTCAAAAGCGTAGTCAACACCAATGTCATTGGTGATTTCCATGATTTGAGCAACGGGGTCGGTGCTGGCGTTAACGGTGTGAGTGGCGCCGAATTCACGGGCCACGGCCAGTTTTTCGTCGCTCAGGTCAACGGCGATCAGGGGGTTGGCACCGGCAATTTTGGCACCCTGCAGTGCAGAGAGGCCAACACCGCCACAACCAAAGATGGCGGCACTGCTACCGGGCTGTACTTTGGCCGTATTCAGTGCGGCACCGGCGCCGGTCATAACACCACAGCCAACCAATGCGGCGGCCTTGAGGTCGTATTTCTTGTCGATGGCAACCACGCACATGGATGGGCAAACTACTTGCTCCGCCATGTTGCCCAGTGCTGCGAAGGCACCGATGTATTCGCCATCGAGCTTGACACGGCTAGTGCCGTCGGGCTGCATGCCGCTGAAAATGTCGACGGCTGTACATAACCATGGCTCCTGGTGGAGGCAGAAGTAGCACTCGCCACACATGGGGATGAAAGAGGTGATGACGTGGTCGCCGACCTTAACGTTGGTCACACTCTTGCCGACTTCTTCAACAACACCCGCGCCTTCGTGGCCAAGTACCATGGGCATAGGCATGGGTAGCTTGCCATTGATCACCGACATATCTGACTGGCACAAACCAGTGGCGACCATGCGAATTCGAACTTCATCGGCTTTTGGTGTGTCTAGTTCAATCTCCCGGACTGAATATTCGTTTGGCGCAGTAAGCACCACAGCTTTAGCTTTCATCGTTGAAACCCCTGAGTTAATACCGTTTGAATGAATGTAAGGTGTGACCATCATAATCACTCTTACTTTACTGCGCGTACTCGGTCGAGTCGCGCCATTGTCGCTAGTACGGCAAGCCGTGAGCGCAGTTGAGCAGGCGAAATTTAGCACACAAAAAGTGATGTATACAGCCTCCCCGTTGTGCTTGCCGATGGTGGTTTTATAGCTCGTTTTGATGAAAATGACAGGGTGTTGACAGAAGTTAGCGACAAATTGTGTCGTGTCCTTGTGTTAAATTTACGTAGCTTGGTTACAGGCTTGCCCTAAATGTGGGGGCGGAAATTACAGCTCTGGCGACAGGTTTGGGGTTTATCCTGGTCGGCCTCTTTAATTACAGGCTATCGAGCGCTGTTGTTTTTTTACAACCTGTAAATTTGTTTCATCTTTCTGTACTATGTGCAGCGCAAAATCCGCAGCCTAGCAAGTATCTGCCGGCCAGTAGTTGGCGCATACTTAGGCAAACAATAAATTTGGGGGAAGCATGTCCACAACGAAGTCAAAAATTATTTATACCATTACCGATGAGGCGCCCGCACTGGCGACTCACTCCCTGCTGCCCATCGTCAATGCCTTTACCAATGCTGCGGATATCGATGTTGAAACCAGCGATATTTCACTGGCGGCGCGCATCCTGGCGGCCTTCCCCGAACAGCTCAGTGCCGAACAGCAAGTGCCCGATGCACTGAAAGCCCTCGGTGAGCTGACTCAGGACGCCAATGCCAATATCATTAAGCTACCCAATATTAGTGCCTCCATTCCCCAGTTGCAGGCGGCCATTGCCGAGCTTCAGGGCAAGGGTTACGGCATCCCCGATTACCCAGAAAGCCCTGGCAATGATGATGAGGCCGCTATTCAGGCCAGTTATGCCGGCGTGCTGGGCAGTGCGGTTAACCCCGTTTTGCGTGAAGGTAACTCCGACCGACGCGCCCCCGGTGCGGTAAAAGAGTTTGCTCGCAATAATCCCCACCGCATGGGTAAGTGGAGTCAGTCCTCGCGCACCCACGTCGCCCATATGCGCAGTGGTGATTTCTACCACAGTGATATTTCCTGCACCATGGACCAGGCGACGACGCTAAAAGTCGAACTCCATGAAAAGGGCGGCAAGGTCAGCGTACTTAAAGAAGTTGCGGTACAGGCTGAGGAGGTCATCAGCGCGCAGTTTATGAGCACCAAGGCCCTGCGCAAGTTTCTCGACGAAGAGATGGAAGGCGCGCGCAAGGCGGGCCTGTTGTTCTCCCTGCACTTAAAAGCCACCATGATGAAGGTCTCTGACCCCATCGTCTTTGGCCACGCGGTCACCGTTTATTTTAAAGAGGCCTGGGAAAAGCACGGCGAAACGCTGCTGGAGCTAGGTGTTAATCCTAACGACGGTCTCGGTGCTGCCCTGCGCAAGGTCGACAAGCTGTCCTACTCCAAGCGTTCCGAAATTGAAGCGGACCTGCGTCAGTGCTATGAGACCCGCCCCATGCTGGCGATGGTCAACTCCGACAAGGGTATTACCAACCTACACGTGCCCAGCGACATCATTGTCGACGCCTCCATGCCGGCGATGATTCGCGACAGCGGTAAGATGTGGGATTCCCACGGCAAGCTTGAAGACACCAAGGCCGTCATCCCCGACAGCTGCTATGCCACCATTTATCAGGAGGTCATCAACTTTTGTAAGCACCACGATGCCTTCGATCCGACCACCATGGGCACCGTGCCCAATGTCGGCTTGATGGCACAAAAGGCTGAAGAATATGGCTCCCACGATAAAACCATCACCTTGCCCGTCGACGGCACCATGCGCGTGGTCGATAGCAATGGCAAGGTTTGGTTGGAACACGAAAATGTTGAAGCCGGCGATGTCTGGCGTATGTTCCAGGCCAAAGATGCGCCGATACAGGATTGGGTGAAGCTGGCGGTAAGCCGCGCCCGCGCCAGTGGCATGCCAGCTATCTTCTGGCTCGATGACCGCCGTGGCCACGACCAGCAAATGATTAAAAAGGTGGAGAAATATCTGCAGGACCACGATACCGATGGCCTGCGTATTTCCATCCTCTCCCCCGACCGTGCCATTCGCTACACCATGGAGCGCATGAAGCTGGGCAAGGACACCATTTCGGTGACCGGCAACGTGCTGCGCGACTACCTGACCGATTTATTCCCCATTCTCGAGCTGGGCACCAGTGCCAAAATGCTCTCCGTAGTGCCCTTGATGGCCGGTGGCGGGCTGTTTGAAACGGGTGCCGGCGGTTCGGCACCCAAGCACGTACAACAGTTTGAGGAGGAAGATCACCTGCGCTGGGACTCCCTTGGTGAGTTTTTGGCGATCGGTGTTTCCCTCGAAGATCTTGCCAACAAAACCGGCAATAAAAAAGCCGCGGTACTGGCGAAGACTATCGACCAGGCCACCGGTGAGTTCCTCGCCAATGGCAAATCGCCCTCGCGCAAGGTTAGAGAACTCGATAATCGCGGCAGTCACTTCTACCTGGCCATGTACTGGGCTCAGGCAGTAGCGGCGCAAACTGAAGATGCCGAACTCGCGGCTAAATTTGCTTCGCTGGCCGAGGGCTTGACCGCCAACGAGCAAAAGATAATTGATGAGCTCAATGCCTGTCAGGGCAAACCGGTTGATATGGGCGGTTATTTTCAGCCCGACGTCGCCAAGGTTGAAAAGCTGATGCGTCCCAGTGCTACGCTCAATGCCCTGGTAGACGCGGCGCTTTAATTCCGCTCTTTACCTTAGGTGCGCAAGCACAGTCATAAAACCCGGAGGCAACAGTGCTTGTCTCCGGGTTTTTTATTGATAACCAGCGGCTTTTCAAGATTACATGCAGACCCACAGTAAAACAAAAACCAGTTTTTATCGTCGCCTCTATGTCGCGCACCTGATCAGTACGGGTGTCAATACCGTGCCGCAAATTTCGCGGCTCACCGGCATGCCGCGGCGCACGGCCCAGGACACCATAGCGGCGCTAGAAGAGTTGGCAATTTGCTGTGAATTTATCGGTGCCAAAAAGGATGGTGGCTATACAATTCATGATTGGGGTGCGATTAACCCCCGGTGGATTAATATGCAGCTGGCACATATCTGTGCGGTGCTGCAATATCCACAGCCAGGTAGTGAGCCTTAAACACTGATTGAGGTTCTCGGTTTTTGCCAGGTAATAAAGAGCCAGAAAATAATAAAGAGAGCAAGGAATTATGGAAGATCGCTTTAAAGTACTTATTATTGAACAGGAAGACAGCGTGCGAGAAGGCCTGGTTTCGGTCTTCAAGCACCACCACTTCGATGTCGAGGCGGTGGAAAATGGCGCCGGCGGCCATGAAAAAGCTCACAGTGGTGAGTTTGATTTATTGTTGTTGGACACCCGAGTGGATGAGGCTGGGGCTTTCGAGTTTTGTGCCGAGCTGCGTGCAAGCCATCCCGGGCAGGTGGTTTTTATGCTCACCGCCGACTCTGACGATCGTAATTTAATTGACCATATGGCCATGGGTGCCGATGACTTTACCTCAGTGCCCTTTGCCTATACGGATTTGGTACAGCGCGCCAAAGCCCTGTTGCGCCGCTCCAGGCTGCAGGGTAAAACGCCACGCACAGAGCCGATGAAACTTGGTGACAGTGTTGAAATCGATAGCCTTACCTTATCGGGTCAATCTAGCCAGGGCGAGCTTGCTTTTACCTCTCGAGAAATGCGCGTGCTCGAATACCTCTACGACCAGAGGGGTAAAACGATCGAAGCCCAGGAGTTGCTGAATCAGGTGTGGGGCTATCCGCGTTATCTGAATACTGAAACCCGCACCGTTAGCGTTCACATTGCCACCCTGGTGAATAAAATTGAGCGCGATCCCGAAGACCCTCAATTTCTCAAGCGGATGGGGGAGCAATCCTACCAGTTATCGATTTAAGGTTACCGGTAAGCCCCCCTGTCTGTAGGGCGGGTCGTTGAGTCCTTCTTTTTTGGTGGTATTTGCCCTCACTGCTAGCGCGAAACGGGCGTTCTGCTAAACCCCCTTGCACATGCGTCTCAGGCAGCGCTCCAGACGCGAGACGGCGTCATTTCATTCATGTTCGGGGAGGTGGGGAAGACCACCCGGGAATACTGCGTGTCGTTCTGTAAGGCTCGCCTGATAGTAGCCTCACAAGTCTACGTCACGGTAGCCGTTCAAGGTTAAGTATCCTCTGATGTGATTCGGCTGCGTAATCTCTGAGAATCGGTGCTTAGTGACTGGCTGGAGTGGGATGAGCGCTGATTACTTGAACTTAGGCAGCATTGAAAAAGTGGGGAGATTATTCGCAATCTGGATTGGCTTGCTATTTTTCTGGATCTGGCTGCTCTTTTGAGTCAAGTAGCGCCTTAACTTTTTTTAATAGAGTTTGTGTCTTGATGGGCTTTACCAGCTGCTCGGAGTGGAGAAAATGATTGTTGTCATCGATATTCAGTTGATCGTCGAAACCACTCATTAGTTGAATGAGGATGTTTTCATCATATTGCTGGATATATGTGGCCAGTTGGTAGCCATTGGTGTTGGGCATGATAATGTCGCTAATTACCAGATCAATATTTTGGCTTTTGATGATATTCATTGCTTCATCTGCATCTCCGGCGCTGAAGAGGCGGTAGCCCTGGTTTTGGAGAACTTCCTTCATCAGCGCAAGCAGGGCGGGTTCATCATCAACCACTAAGATGGATTCTGTTCCGCTTAAGCTTTCTACGCTATCTCCTACTGTATCACTGTTGAAGTCTGAATCCCCGGCTCCTTCTACCTGCTGGACTGGAAAATAAAGCGATAAACACGAGCCGTAACCGAGCTCGGAGTAAACTTTAATGGTGCCATGGCTACGTTCCATAAATGCGTAGACTTGGCTGAGACCCAGGCCCGTACCCTGTTCTCCCTTGGTAGAAAAGAAGGGATCAAAGATTTTGTTTTGCGTCTCTTTATCCATGCCAGTTCCTGTATCGGTGATGCTTAAAACGACATATTGACCGCTTTGTAGCTGCAGGGTATTGGCAACGGTACCCGTCACACTCAAGTGTTTTAGCTTTATCGTCAGGCGGCCGCCTTCAGGCATGGCATGCATGGCATTGATACAAAGGTTTAATATGGCATCTTCGAGGTCGCCTAAGTTGACCTCAACCATGGCGAGGCTTTCGTCTGTTTTTATTTCAAGTTGAATACGAGCCGTCAAGGTTTTTTCGAGCATTTCCCGCTGAGATTGTAGAAGTGTAGTTATATTAACCATTTCGGTTTTAGAGGGTTTTTGTCGAGAATAATCGAGCAATTTCTTGGTTAGTTTTGTACCGCGCTCGGCTGCATGTTGTATTTGATGAAGAAAACCATGGTGTTTCGGTTTTTCCGCCAGTACCGGCTGCAGCAATTCACAGTAACCTTGAATGACACCCAGCATATTGTTGTAGTCGTGGGCTATGCCTCCCGTTAATTTACCAAGGGCCTCCATTTTTTGACTGCGTTGTAGCATCTCCTGCTGGAGAACTCTGTCGGTCAAGTTTTGGCCCGATGCCACGAACTGTATTTCGCCGTGAGTTATTTCTGGTAATTGGGCAATGGCGATGTGAAAGGGGAATATTTCTGCATTTTTATCTATTGCATCGATATCGATTCCTGTATTGAGGTTGCCGAGTTGTACTGAAAGACGATAATCCTCAAAAGACGCGTGGTGGGCCTCCGCAATAAGGCTATTTATGGGCAGTCCAATGATCTCCTCTTCGTGGTAACCAAATATCTTGCAAGCTGAAGCATTGAAATGTTTGATACAGCCATCCTGATCGCTGAGGATTACCGCTTCTGCGAGATTATCCAGGGTTAATTCTTGTAAAGCCTGTTCATCCTTGAGTGACTGCTCGACCAATTTACGGGCAGAGATATCAGAACCCTCTGCTACAAGTAGAGTTATATTGCCAGCTTCATCCCTTACCGGGTGTACACTAAAATCAACCCATAATTTACCGTTGAGGGTTTGTATTTGTATATCATGTTTCTTTGGCTGGCCACTGGCTGCGCTCAGGCATGCCTGTTCAACGGTTTTCTCGAGTTTTTTGTCGTGCTTAAACCAGAAGCATTGCCACAGATATTTGTTTAATACCTCTTTTGAACTCTGCCCCGAAAGGCGTAAGGGCATATTGTTCAAAAAACTAATCTTTCCTTCGGGGGTGAGTGTTGCCACCATTGAATGCATATCACTCATCACCCGTTGCAGTTTTAGGTGGCTGTCGGCAAGTTCTTTACGCAAGCGATAGGCTTCAGTAACGTCGTGGAAAACAAGAACGACTCCCAAAATACTGCCATCGTCATGCCTGATAGGGGCGGCCGAGTCGGCGATTTGATATTCCCCCCCGTTTCTCGCAATCAATGTTGTGTGATTACTGAGATAGATGCTATCTCCTGTGGAGAGCGCTTGCTCAACAGGGTTTATCAAGGGTTCATGGGTACGGTTATCAACAATATTGTAGATTGTGAGTATGGGTTTATGTTTGGCCTGCTGAATTGTCCAGCCGGTGAGTTTTTCTGCGATGGGGTTGAGCCGAAGTACGTTACCTGTTGGGTCTGTCACGATGACACCATCACCTATGCTGTTTAAGGTGATGGCGAGGTTTTGCTCACGTTCTATCAGCGTCTCCTGTGTTTGCTGTAGATTGTTAATCAATAAGCTATTATCAAGTGCGATTGCGGCCTGTACGGTCAGCACTTGTAGCAATGAAACCTGCTGAGGATTAAATACGTTGGCAACTAGTGAGTTTTCAAGGTAGATCAGTCCCAGGTTACGGCCTTGTACCAGTAGTGGCAGAGCCAGAATTGATTTTAGTTGATAATCTTGTACTGTCTGGTTATTGCAATAATCCTCAGACTGCAGTGCATTACCAAGGATGACAGGTGATTGGCTACGAATTGAAAACCAGGCAATTTCAGAACACAGGGAGGCCATGGAGCTTAATTCTTGATTGACGTTGTAGGTTTCTATTGAAGTGTTCTTTACGCCGTGGGCACGGACGGTAAGCCTGTCATTCTCAAAGATGATGATATAGGCATTTTTAGCACCCACTCTCTCCATGATTGAAGACAAGACCTTAAGTAGGAGCTGGCTATAATTGCGCTCCTTCATAATGTTTTCTGTGGCCTCTAATAGAAAACGGCTATCAAGTACTTGTTCGATGGGTTCATTGGCAGGTAATACGGTGCTGGGTAATCGGTGTTGTCTTGTTAATTGATCGACAAAGAAAGTGGCTTTGCATTTTTTATAGAGATTAAATGCTTCATGGATGTATAGCTGACTGCTGTGGTGATTAGCACGCTCAAGTACTTCTCCAAGCCGTTGATAGGCATGGGCTTGATGAAAATAGGAGCCCTGTTCGTGGGCCTCATCGATCACTCTCCAGTAGCCACTTCGCACTTCATCGATGTCACGGGAAGACAATGCTGTGGTTTCAGCTTGCATTAGAGCGAGATAGGTTTTGAATAGGGGCCCGTGTTTGACCCACGTGGAGGCCTCTTCGAGCTGTGCCTCCGCATCCACGTTGTTACCGGTGTGTAAACCCACCAGGTAGCGATACACTAGCCATAGGCGTTCGACAATGGTGAAGGGCAGGCTGGCTACAAATTCTTTCCCTCTCAGAAGGTCTTGCTCGGCATCAGTATAATTTCCCTCATAATAGGAAAGCATGGCGCGATAGAAATAGAAGTTACAGAGGGCCGCGACATTCCTGTCTTGCCGCCACTGTCGCAGTTTTTCTTCTACATTAGCCTGATGTTCTGGGGGTACATGTCCCCATAAGGGGAGTAGGGCAGCCTCTATTCCTCGGCATATTTCGAGTGGGCTCGAAATATTAAACCTCTTGCAATGTGCTATAGAGTCTTCGATTTGCCGCTCTACTTTTTCCAGATCATCGCCTTTAACCAGTTGATGCCAGATCAATGGCATGTAGGTAAAACCGGTGTAGTTAATTTCACCCGCCTGTAATCCATTGTCAATATTCGTTTGGCATAAGCCCAAGATTTCTGAAGTGGACAGATGATTGTGCAGGGAGGTCCACAGGGCCTGAAGCATGGCGCGAATTGAACTGGGTTCAAAGGGTGACTGCTTCACGTCATCAATCAATGCATCTTCATATTGTTGATAGAGATCGAACATCTTTTGCGAGTAGAAAAAAATGCCCGTCGTTATAAAGGCGGTGCGTGTGTAGGTACTCTTTCCGTATTTTAGGGCAAGAATCATAGAGCGCATGGCAGGTACATAGGTCGCTAATATCGACCCAGATACATAGAACAAGGTTATAACTTCTGCGTTGAGGATAAACTCAAGTAATATTTTTCTATCGCTTGCCAATGGCAGATTGCAATAACGCTCTACAAAATGCGGGTCATCGAGTATTTTCATATGCTCGGTAATCCCAGCATAGATACCCTCTTCGTCCTGAGGTATGGGGCAATCGAGTAATTCAAAGCAGCGCATCGCCAATTCCAGGGCCTCGTCAATTTTACCGAGCGAAGTGGTAGCCATTGTTTGGGCGATAAGGCACTCAGCTCTATCGAGGTCGCTGTGTGCATAATTTAGTGCCAGGTCAATGATCTCGTTAGCGTGTTCCTGCTTCCCGGCAACTAATTCTGAGCGGGCAAAGTTGCCATGTAGCGCAAGCATAAACTCGTAATGGCTCTGCCAATATGTGGTGTCACAGATAGCAAGCGCTTCAGAAAAATAATAGTTGGCAGCACTGTGTGCCAATGAGCGCAGAGCAGCCCCTCCGGCTTGAACGTTGAACTCTGCGGCTTCAAATTTTTCGGCATCAGTGGCTGTCTCGTTGTGAGACAACTTTAAATGTTCGGCAATGAGGTAAAGTTGTTGGCTGTACTCGCTTTCTCTGTCTGAAATAGCGATATTATTTATTTTTTTAATAAATAATCTTGCAATCTTTCCGTGGGTTAGACTTGCGAGCTTTTGGTCTGGCCATCTCGATGCGGCATTCTGAATCTGATCGTGGTAAAAGCACAGTTCTGACTTGTCGCTGTAAATAATATTTTGTGAAATCGCCTCGGATAGTCGCAGCATTAGATCGCAAATTGATGACTTCATCAATAATGCTAAATCACTGATCTGAAATCGCGAGCCAAGAAGTGCGGCAGATGCCAGTATTTCCTGGGAGTCCGTGCTCAAAGCGGCGAGTCTTTCGTCAAACAAGGTTTGCGTGGCTTCCGGAAGGTGAATCCCCTGTAGGCTCTCGTCTACCCATTGCCACTGACCATTATCATCAACATAAATATTATTTTCACGGTGTAGCCAGCGTAAACTTTCACTTACTAGAAGTGGATTGCCGCCGCTGGTTGGGTAGATTATCTCGGTAATTTTTGTTGCACCCGATGGCGAAGTGCTGAGAATATGGGCAGTCAATTGATTGGTCGATTTTTTATTTAACTCGAATAGTTCGATTTCCAGGGATGGTATATGGCTCTGCAGTAATTTTTTTTGTGACTGGAGAATACGGTGCTGGTTATCGACTTCATTGCTGCGGAATGCCAAGATAAGAAAAAGATAGGGATGGATTTCCGGGTGGGAAAATAGTTCGTCGAGAAGATCCAGTGTGGCATCGTCGCACCACTGCAGGTCGTCAATGAATAGTACAAGAGGGTGGTGTTTTGTCGCCAGGCAATTCATAAAACGACAGAAAATATCGTTAAAGCGATTGCGTGACTCTACGGGTGGTAGCGGAGCTATGTCCGGTTGATGACCAATCAATAGCAATAGCTCGGGTACGACAGAGGTCAGAATCTGGCCATTGATCCCGGCTACTTCAAGTATGGATTTCTTCCATATTGTTAGTTGTGTGCTTGTCTCTGTGAGTATCTGTCGGATTAGCCTTCCGATAGCCTGCGCGATAGTGGCATAAGGTTGATGCTGTGAAAACTGGTTATATTTTCCAGATGAAAATAGACTATTTTGCTTGATAATGGGTATTTCTAGTTCCTTTACCAGGCGAGATTTACCAATGCCCGATAGCCCCGATATATAGGCGACGCCAAATTGACCGCTGCAGACCTGCCGATGTAAATTTAGCAGCTCATTTTTTTCATGATCTCGACCTAAGAGTGCTGACGGTAGTACAATTTTATTACTGAAGTCACCCTTGCCCAGGGTAAAATTTTCATCAATCTGATTTCTAAATTGATGCAGGCAGGTGGTCAGGTCTTTCTTTAGACCAAGTGCCGTTTGATAGCGCTTTTCGACTTGTTTCTCCAGTAACATCTCAAGAATGCGAGCCAGTGACTTTGGGCATTGGGCGTTTATTGTCTCAAGTGGCTTTATGCCTTCTGCCAAGTGTGAATGTATAATTTTTTGTGGAATTTTTGATATAAATGGCGCTTGTCCGACTATGCAGTGATAGAGTACGCAACCTAAGGAATACAAATCGCTTCTGTAATCAATATCCATGGGCACCGGAGCGCATTGTTCGGGAGATTGATAGGGTATTGATTCCAGGCAGTAAGAGGGGTCGGCGACGAATCGGCTGATCTTATTTGGAGTGATAACGTCCAAATCATCTAGCAGTAGAGTGTGAGATAAATTGCCAGAAAAAATAATATTGTTGGGTTTTATAGCGCGGTGTATCCATGAATTTTTGTGCCGCTTGTTCAATTCATTACATAAAGATATTCCCAGTTCAATCGTTTGCTCTATGGTAAGTGCCGGGCCCGTATGGAGACGCTCACCTAATGTTGGTTGCGAATGGAATTCAGACTTTAGAATGATGCCGTTATCGGTATCAATTATTTCTGGAAGTGGTAGGTTGTCAATTTTTAGTTGTTCTAATAATGACAGCTGTTGGTGTAGATAGACTTTTAGAGCGTCGTCAACAAACTGGGGCTTCACTATCTTGGCGCGATACTTAACCTCTTCCTCTCCCTCTCCCTTAACGCATACGATATAGCTATCAGCATAAAAGTTCGATCCGAGTTTTTCGATTAATTTCAAATCCATGACCGTACCAATGAACTGTGTTTTATGATCGTTGGGTACTCCTGGCTGAGTGGCGTTTACAGAGTGCGTTTCTCCAGGTGCCTATGGATTCGTCATCTGATGTGTTGTTGTCAATGGGTCCTGTAATATTTCTACTTTCGCCACTCAGGCGATCTTACAAGGAAAGTGTCTTCCTACGTCTCCGGTCGATTTTATAACTTGCTTATTAGCATAGCCTACGGTCGGCTAATCTTCGTTATTTTTTAAGCAATGGATGATATAAGAATGCACTTGTTTATTAGGTTTTTAATTATCGATCCATACTTGTAGTGTTTAGGCGCGGTTTTCTTGATATTTTATTATTAAGGTCTTGTTATTGTCTTTAGTTATTATTCTGTCAATTGTAAAGCTCTTTAAAGTTATCTCCATGATTGGGATAACAGCAGGCTGTGTGCCGGTCTTTTGAGGGCTGGTTGCCCTTACGTCAGAGTGCTTTACTTCTTCTGATTTTAACTTCTTTGTCGGCCTGGCCAGGGTGTTAGCCAGCGTTATTTGCTAATAGCTCGTGGGGATGTGAGCATATTAGCTCTCTATGCTGACAATCTGGATTTTTGCCCATTAAGGCCCACAACGCCAGCGCAGAGATTTGTTCGTATGCCGAAGCTGCTCTGGTGCTATAGCGATCGATTCGTGGTCAGGAATGTTTTAGTGTCCCCGAACTCGAGCGCCCATAACTTCTATCACTGTGGCGGGGCAAGTTCGTGGCGGGGCCATGGGCGGTTGAGCTGTCGTCGCCTTTAATAACTGAGGGTGGCGTGTACAAGCGCCGCACTGGGCGGCATTGGGCACTAGCCATCCTCACGCAGGCGTCGCAAAAAGTGTTCCAGTCGGCCGATGGCATCATTAAGTTCATGCTCGCGAGGCAGGAAGACCATACGAAAATGCTGGGTGTCGTTCCAGTTAAAGGCGCTGCCCTGCACCAGTAACATTTTTTCCTGCAACAGTAGATCGAGGATGAATTGCTCATCGTCGACAATGGGGTAGATCTGCGGGTCGAGTTTGGGAAAGAGGTAGAGGGCACCCTTGGGTTTGACACAGCTGACGCCGGGTATGGCGCTGAGCTTTTCCCAGGCCAGGTTGCGCTGCTCGTAGAAGCGACCACCCTCGCTGACCAGGTCGTCGATGGTCTGGCGCCCACCGAGGGAGGTTTGAATGGCGTACATGGCCGGTACATTGGCGCAGAGGCGCATCGAGGCGAGCATCTCCATACCCTGAATATAACTGCGGGCACGGTGCTTGGCGCCGCTGGCGACCAGCCAGCCGGAGCGAAAACCGGCGAGGCGGTAGTTTTTCGACAGGCCGTTAAAGGTGATAAAGAGGATGTCATCGGCGAGGCTGGCCATGGGGTGGTGCACGGCGCCATCGTAGAGAATGCGGTCATATATTTCATCGGCAAACATCACCAGGTCGTTGACCCGGGCCAGCTCGATGATTTGCTCGAGAATGTCTTTACTGTATACCGCCCCGGTGGGGTTATTGGGGTTGATGACCACAATGCCCTTGGTGTTGGGCGTAATTTTACTGGCCATGTCGTCGAGATCGGGCTGCCAGTCGGCGGATTCATCACAGCGATAGTGCACGGCCTTACCACCAGCGAGGGTCACGGCAGCGGTCCACAGGGGGTAATCGGGAGAGGGGATGAGAACCTCGTCGCCGTCGTTGAGCAGGGCCTGCATGGCCATCACGATGAGTTCGCTGACGCCGTTGCCGAGGATGACGTCGTCAATTTCGACGTCGGCAATGCCCTGAATTTGGCAGCGTTGCATCACCGCCTTGCGGGCGCTGAAAATACCCTTGGCGTGACTGTAACCCTGGGCTTCCACCAGGTTGAGAATGACATCCTGAATAATTTCGTCGGGGGCTTCGAAGCCAAAGGGCGCGGGGTTGCCAATGTTCAGCTTGAGAATACGGTGGCCCTCTTCTTCAAGCCGGTGAGCCTGATCGAGGACGGGGCCGCGAATGTCGTAACAAACGCTGTCTAATTTGGTAGACTTTTGAAAATGCCTCATGGCTAGTTGCTTCCCGCGCGATATAGAGTATGAATGTTTTGAGGGTGGGAATTGTAGCGTATTGTCTGCGCTTGCAGGCGCTTAGCGGGGCCCTGACTTTAATAAACTGAGAGTAAAAGAGACCATGACCGACTGGAAAGAGAAAGATGAGGCCTTCTGGCGTGAAAAGCTGACGGCCGAGCAATTTGAAATTTGTCGCGAAAAAGGCACAGAGCGGCCCTTCACCGGCGAGTATTATACCGAGACATCACCGGGCAACTATATGTGCGCCTGTTGTGAAAACACCTTGTTTGAGGCCGATGCCAAGTACGATTCCGGCAGCGGCTGGCCGAGCTTTTTTGCCGTGGCCGATCAACACAGTATTGCCACCGAGACCGATACCACCCGGGGTATGGAGCGCACCGAGATTATGTGTGCCCACTGTGGCAGCCACCTGGGGCATGTCTTTCCCGATGGCCCCAAGCCCACGGGGCTGCGCTACTGCGTCAACTCCCTGTCTTTGAAATTTGACCCCGAATCTGAGGCGAGTTAAGCGCGGTGCTGGGTTTTGCCACTCTGTTGAGCCTGTTCTGTGTACTGGGCGGGGCCTTGAGCTTTCGTTTCGGCTTACTGCCCTTTGGCCTCAGTTTCACGACCTACGGGCTGGGGCTACTTGCCTGTGGACTACTGACGCTGACGCTGGGGGCGCTGATAGCGCGCCGACTGGCGAGAAAACAAGACTTGGCAAAGTTACCCCTCTACCTATTGCTTTGTGCGGCGCCGGTGGCCGTGGTCGTCAATCAGGTGGGCCCGGCGGGCTTTCAGCGTCCAGCCATCCACGATATCAGTACGGATTTGCTCCAACCCCCGGTCTTTGTCTTTGCCCAGGCTGAGAGAGGGGCGGGGGAGAATAGTCTGCAGCACGGGGGCCAGGCCCTGGCCGAGCAGCAGCGTCAGGGCTATCCACACCTGGCGGCTTTGCACCTGTCGGCCACTAGGGCTGATGTTTGGACTGCGGCGCAGGCGGTGATCGCCAATAATAATTGGCGACTGCTGGGTGAAGATAAAAGCCGCGGCCATATCGAAGCCGCAGCCACCACGCCCCTGATGGGTTTTACCGATGATATGGTGATTCGCATTAGCGCTGCCCCGGTGTCGGCTAAAGCGTCGGAAAATAAAATTATTGTCGATGTGGGGGCTAGGGAAAACCCGCCCGCAAAAGAGCACCTGATTGTCGATGTGCGCTCGGTGTCCCGTGTCGGTGTCTCCGATTTGGGCGCCAATGCCGCACGTATAGAAGGTTTTTTAAAGGATGTGCAAAAGCGGCTGAATAATTAATAGCGGCTGAATAATTAATAATACGGGCTCGAAAATTCGCGCCGATAAATTCGATTTTAAAAAACGCATTACATAAAAACACAGATCTCTCGACCCTGGCGCGCCCCACGTTTTGTGGTTGGCTCGGCGCTTAACATGGAGTGGCTGAGACTCACCCTAGATTTAACATTGACAGGAAGCAGAAAAATGACAGTAGTCGACACCAGTTTTGGCAAGGTCAAAGCACAGGAGCA
>MAAU01000057.1 GCA_002162825.1 Gammaproteobacteria bacterium 54_18_T64 | reverse complement strand
TGGTGGTGCGACATGGTCGGGCGGCTGTTGAGGCTGAGTCCGGCACCCGCCGTGATCGAAGCCGACCCCGACCCCTACGGCATCGCCATCGCCTGCGAAGCGGGCGCGTTATGGGCCGCGCAGACCCTGCCGTGGTCCACGCACAACATGGAGGCCCAAGCGCTGGACCGACTGCCCCGAACCCGGGCGCTGACCGAACTCGACCGCCAGCAGCTCGACAGCCTGCTGCGCACGCCCCTGCCCGCAACCCTGCGCGACCTGGCGCTGGCCATGCAGGCGCGCGGCCTCAAGGGTGAACAGGAAGGTCTGCGCAGCCGCAGCGCCGCAGACACGCGCGCGTGAGCCGGGCGCGGCAGCGGTCATCGCCGCCAGCTTCGTATACTGCCCGGCCGTGAACACCGCCCAAGACGCCAAGATGACCTTTCAGGATCTCATCCTCAAACTCCAGACCTTCTGGGCCGGGCACGGCTGCACCCTGGTCCAGCCCATGGACATGGAAATGGGTGCGGGCACCTTTCACTGGGCGACTTTTCTGCGTGCGCTCGGCCCCGAACCGTGGAACACCGCCTACGTGCAGCCCAGCCGCCGCCCCACCGATGGCCGCTACGGCGAAAACCCCAATCGGCTGCAGCACTACTATCAGTTCCAGGTGCTGATGAAGCCCAGCCCGGCCAATATCCAGCAGCTGTATCTCGACTCGCTGGCGGCACTGGGCTTTGACCCCCTGACCCACGACATCCGCTTTGTCGAAGACAACTGGGAATCGCCCACGCTCGGCGCCTGGGGCCTGGGCTGGGAGGTCTGGCTCAATGGTATGGAAGTCACACAGTTCACCTACTTCCAGCAGGTTGGTGGCCTGGAGTGTTACCCGGTGAGCGGCGAAATCACCTACGGCCTTGAGCGTATCGCCATGTACTTACAGGGCGTCGATAGCATTTATGACCTGGTCTGGACCAAAAGCCCCGACGGCAGTGTTGTGACCTACGGTGATGTCTTCCATCAAAATGAAGTGGAGATGTCCCACTACAATTTTGAACACGCCAATACCGAATTTCTGTTCAGCAGTTTTGATACCTACGAGAAGGAAAGCCAGCTACTGATTGAGCACAAACTTCCCCTGCCCGCCTACGAAATGGTGATGAAGGCATCCCACGCCTTTAATTTACTCGACGCCCGGCACGCCATTTCGGTGACGGAGCGCCAGCGTTTTATTCTGCGCATACGCGCGCTGGCAAGAGCGGTTGCCGAAACCTATTTCGCTTCGCGACTGGCACTGGGCTTTCCCATGGCCCCCGCCGATCTGGCACACGAAGTTATTCAACAGGCTGGGGAGAAAAACAAATGAAGCAGGATTTTCTGGTCGAAATCGGCACCGAAGAGCTGCCGCCCAAATCACTGAAAACCTTAATGTCGGCCTTTACCTTCGGTATTGAAGCCGGTCTCAATAAGGCCAATCTACAACACGCGTCCATTCGGGCCTATGCCACACCCAGGCGCCTGGCAGTACTGGTGTCTGCACTCGACCCCCAGCAGGCCGATATTGAAACCGAACGCCTCGGGCCCGCTGTCGCCGCCGCGTTTGATAGCGATGGCGCGCCAACACCTCCGGCCCTTGGTTTTGCCAAGAGTTGTGGCCTGGGCGTTGACGAACTCGAACAAAAGGATACCGACAAGGGCCCGCGCCTGGTCTTTCGCCGTGTTCAAGAGGGGCTCACCAGTGAGGCCCTGCTGCCCGACATTGTGAGCAAGGCCCTGAAAGACCTGCCCATTGCTCGGCGCATGCGCTGGGGTGCCAGTCGCATAGAGTTCGTGCGCCCAGTTCACTGGGTGGTGATGCTATTCGGTAAAAACGTGGTTCCCGGTTCTATTATGGGCCTGGAAAGCGGCCGCACCACCAGGGGCCATCGCTTTCACAGCGACACCGAAGTCAGTATTAGCACTCCCGCAGACTATGCCTCTACCTTGCGCCACGCCTTTGTTATCGCCGATTTTGTCGAGCGACGCACGCTGATCGAAGACGGCATCAAGGCACTGGCCCAGGGTGCCAATGGCCATGCCGTTATCGATGCTGACTTGCTGGATGAGGTCACCGCACTCAACGAGTGGCCGGTGCCGCTAATGGGCCACTTTGAAAAACACTTTTTAGAGGTACCGGCCGAGGCCTTGATCTCTTCGATGAAGGAGCATCAAAAGTATTTCCATGTTGTCGATGGCGCCGACCAGCTCATGCCGCTGTTTATCACCGTTGCCAATATTGATAGCCGAGACCCCGCCAAGGTGGTCGCCGGCAATGAAAAAGTCATTCGGCCGCGCCTTTCCGACGCCGCTTTTTTCTACAAGACCGATAAGAACTCGACACTGCAACAGCGCTGCGAGATGTTGAAGAGCGTCGTCTTCCAGGCCAAGCTCGGCACCGTCCACGACAAGTCTCAGCGCGTTGCCACACTGGCACAATCCCTGGCCCCGATGACGGGGGCCGACCCCAGCCTTGCGCACCGGGCCGCTATTTTGAGTAAGGCCGACCTGGTCACCGAGATGGTGCAGGAATTTTCCGATTTACAGGGCACCATGGGCCGTTACTACGCCCAACACGACGGCGAGGATGAGGCCGTTGCCAACGCCCTGTACGAGCAATATTTGCCGCGCTTCGCCGGTGACAAGGTCGCTGGCTCCAGTGTTGGCGCCACCCTGGCCATCGCCGACCGCCTCGATACATTAGTGGGTATTTTTGGTATCAAGCAGCCACCGACGGGTTCCAAAGACCCCTTCGCCCTACGTCGTGCCAGCCTGGCGGTGTTGCGCACACTGATTGAACAAGGTATTGATCTCGACCTTAAAGAGGCGCTGGATACCGCCGTCAGTCTCCACGACAACTTAAGCCTGAGCAGCGACGAAACTTCCCAGCAAGTACTCACTTACATGCTCGAGCGGTTTCGTGCCTGGTATGAAGAGGACAAGATTCGCCCCGAAGTTTTCTTTGCGGTGATGGCAAAGTCACCCACCCGGCCACTGGATATTCATCGCCGCGTGCTGGCGGTGAACGACTTTAGTCAGTTGCCGGAGGCTCGCAACTTGGCCAGCGCCAATAAGCGGGTATCGAATATCCTCAGCAAGCAGGATGCCGTGATAGCCAGTGAGGTTGATCAAGGCTTGCTACAGGAAGCTGCGGAGCAAGCCCTGGCCCAGCAGCTGGCAGAGCTCAGCGATACCCTGCGACCGCTGATAGCCACTAAGGCCTACAGTGAAATATTACAAGAACTGGCGCAACTCCAGCAGCCCGTCGATGACTTTTTTGATCAGGTCATGGTAATGGCAGACGACCTGGCATTGCGCCAAAACCGCCTGGCCATACTGTCGCAACTGCGCCAGCTGTTTCTCGAGGTAGCCGATGTCTCTCTGCTCGCCAGTGCTAAATAAACCTGCAGAGCGAAGTAAGCCATGAAGTTAATCATTCTCGACCGCGACGGCGTTATTAATCAGGACTCCGATGACTACATAAAGTCGCCGCATGAATGGCAGGCGATACCCGGTAGTATCGAGGCCATCGCTCTGCTTTGTGATGCCGGTTATAGCGTTGCGGTGGCTACCAATCAGTCCGGCCTGGGGCGAGGTCTTTTTGATCTCGACGCCCTGGAAGCCATACACGATAAAATGCGTGAGCTTGTCGAAGATGCAGGCGGCCACATTGCAGGTATCTATTACTGCCCCCATTTGCCAACGGACCGCTGCCGCTGTCGCAAGCCCGAACCCGGCTTGCTCGATGCTATTGCCGAAGACTTCAACACTACCTTAACGGGCGTGGTATTTATCGGTGACAGCTTAAAGGATCTACAGGCAGGGGTTGAACGCCAGTGCCGGCCAATATTACTACGTACCGGCAAGGGTGCGTCTTATGAAAAGCGACTGCCCGATGAGCTCAATGAGCAGGTACGCAATGCCGAGGTTCACGATGATCTCGCCAGCGCCGTCACTAGCTTGTTGCTAAAAAGGAGTTAGGGCTTTGAATGTTGTTTTAGCACTGCGCACATGCATTTTTTATGCTGTCTATGTGCCCACCATCATCACCTTCTCCGTATTGGGCTGCACCCTGGGCCTGCTCATCCCCTACCGTGCGCGACAAACCTTTATTACCACGGCCAATGCCATCGTCCTCTGGTGGCTAAAATTGAGCTGTGGTATTAAGGTCAATGTCGAGGGCCTGGACAATATCCCCAACCAACCCTTTGTCGCCTTAAGCAAGCATCAGTCGGGTTGGGAGACCTTCTATTTGCAGAGAACCCTGCGCCCGGTCAGCACCATCCTCAAGAAAGAGCTGCTTAAAGTACCCTTCTTTGGCTGGGGCCTGGCTATGACTAGGCCCATTGCCATCGACCGCTCAAACCCCAAGCAAGCACTGCGCGACGTGCTCAGCCAGGGCAAGCAGCGTCTCGAAGAGGGCAATAATATTCTTATTTTCCCCGAGGGTACGCGCATCGATTACGGCGAGGTCGGCAATTACTCACGCAGTGGTAGTTCACTGGCAATCAATGCCGGGGCCGCCGTTCTGCCCATCGCCCACAATGCGGGCCGTTGCTGGCCGGCACACCGCTTTATCAAACACCCCGGCACTATTCATGTGATTATTGGCAAGCCCATCGACAGCACGGGACGCAAGAGCAAGGAGCTGACCGACGAGGTTAAAGACTGGATAGAAAGCACTATAGGCAAGCTATAAGCCCAGCACGGGCGTTGTGGGCGCTATCAGGGTGCCCAGCCGAGTTACAGACACTGTGAACACCATGCTCCTGGTCAACATCGACCAGACCTAAACCTTTACTGTGGTAGCTATACCGCCTCTGCAATAAAGGCCCGGCCAGGGGCAAGTAGCAAATTTTCCCTTATGAATCAGCACCCGCCGACAGGTTAGCAAACACTAACCTGTCGTTGAAAGATCATATGTCGAGATTAACCACGGCCAGGGCATTGGTTTCGATAAATTCTCGCCGTGGTTCCACCTGGTCACCCATCAGGGTGTTAAACATCTGGTCTGCAGAAATCGCATCCTCAATGGTGACCCGCAACATCCTACGGGTCTCGGGGTTCATGGTTGTATCCCACAACTGATCGGGGTTCATTTCACCCAGACCCTTATAGCGCTGGATGCTATAACCACGACGCGATTGCTTCATCAACCAATTGACCACCTGCTCAAAATCATCAACTAGAAGGGTTCTTTCACCGCGTTTAATGTAGGCGCCATCCTCTAGTAAACCCTGCAAACGCTCCCCCAGGCCGGTTATTGCCCGATATTCTCCAGAGGCAAAGAAGTCGTTGCTAAAAACAAACTCATGGCTAACTCCATGGATTTCGACAGTGACCTTGGGCAGGAAAAGGCCCCTTTCAGGATCCCGGATATATTCAACGAGGTAGTGAGTGCTGGCATTGGCACTTTCGCTGAGCACCAGAGACAGGGATTCGCACCAGGCTCCGATGACAGACTCCTGTAATAAATCGTCGTGATTGAGGCGGGGCAGATAAATCATCTCTCTTAGAATCAGTGGCGGCCAGGAGCGTGCCAGCCTTTCGATACGTGCGATCACCTGGCGATAGCCCTGTAGCAGAGCTTGCAAGGCCTCACCACCAATACCTGGGGCATCCGCATTGACATGTAAACTGGCCTTGTCGAGGGCAGCCTGGGTTAAAAACTCGGTCAGGGCATCGTCATCTTTAAGATATTGCTCCTGCTTACCCTTACTAATTTTATAGAGCGGCGGCTGGGCAATACAAACATGACCACGCTCAATTAATTCCCGCATTTGCCGGAAAAAGAAGGTCAGCAATAAGGTTCGAATATGAGAGCCATCGACATCGGCATCGGTCATGATGACAATGGTGTGGTAGCGCAATTTATCGGCGTTAAACTCCTGAGCACCAATACCACAACCGAGGGCCGTAATGAGGGTACCCACTTCGGCACTGGAGAGCATTTTGTCAAAGCGTGCCTTTTCAACATTCAGGATTTTACCCTTAAGGGGCAAAATGGCCTGAGTACGACGATCACGGCCCTGCTTGGCCGAGCCACCAGCCGAGTCACCCTCCACCAGGTAGATTTCAGACAGTGCAGGATCCTTCTCACGGCAGTCCGCCAACTTACCGGGCAAACCGGCAATATCCAGTGCACCCTTGCGGCGGGTCATCTCCCTGGCCTTTCTCGCAGCCTCTCGGGCTCTAGCCGCATCGACCATTTTTCCAATAATCGCCTTTGCTTCCCCTGGGTTTTCCAATAAATAGTCGGCCAGTGCCTTGGACATCTCCTGCTCTACGGCACTTTTTACCTCAGAACTGACCAGTTTGTCCTTTGTTTGCGATGAGAACTTGGGGTCGGGTACCTTGACTGAAATAATACCCGTAAGCCCCTCTCTTGCATCGTCGCCAGTCGTTGCTATCTTGTTGTTTTTACTAGAATTACTTTCTTTTTCAATATAATTGTTAAGGGAGCGCGTGAGTGCCCCTCGAAAACCGGCGAGGTGAGTACCGCCATCGCGTTGGGGAATATTATTGGTGTAACAGAATATATTTTCCTGAAAGCCATCGTTCCACTGCAGAGCGGCCTCTACCGCTATGCCATCATCGCGCTGTACATTGATATGAATAACTTGGTTAATCGGGCTTTTATTGGTGTTCAAGTACTCAACAAAGGCGCTGAGGCCACCATCGTATTGAAAAACATCCTGTTTATCACTGCGCTCATCGCTTAAGACAATACGCACACCCGAGTTAAGGAAGGACAGCTCCCGTAAACGCTTGGCAAGAATTTCGTAGTGAAAACTAATGTTGTTAAAGGTTTCCGGCGAGGGCCAAAACCTTGCATGGGTACCCGATTCACTCGTTTCACCCGTTACCGCAATCGGTGCTTGTGGAACGCCGTGAATATAGGTTTGTTCATGGGTTTTTCCATGGCGCCGGATCGTCAGTAACAAGCGCTCCGATAGCGCATTAACAACAGAAACCCCCACACCATGTAAGCCTCCGGATACTTTATAAGTATTGTCATCGAATTTACCACCGGCATGAAGTACCGTCATGATAACTTCTGCGGCAGATACACCCTCTTCATGTATGTCGACTGGTATCCCTCGACCATTATCAGCAACAGAAACCGACTCATCGCTGTGTATTTTCACCGATATCTCGCTGCAGTGCCCTGCTAGGGCCTCATCAATTGAGTTATCAACCAGCTCAAAAACCATATGATGCAAGCCCGTTCCGTCATCGGTATCACCAATGTACATACCCGGCCGCTTCCTAACAGCATCCAGGCCTTTTAATACCTTGATACTGGACGAATCATATTCTTGTTCAGAGCTCATTGAGCTTCCCCTTTTAAAGCTAGTTCATTAAGCGAATTAACTGTGCCCTGTTTCACGTGGAACACCGCAAAGTCTTCTATTCTTTCATTCTCAAGTACATTCACCAGGGGTACATAGTCCGTACCGGTAATAAATACCTGTGCCTTTACACCTACTAGTACCTTCAGCAAGCGCAATAAATAATTTTGATCCAACTCCGAAACAAGATCATCAAACAGATAAATACATTGTTTGTCCCGGCTGGTCCGAAGCATCTGCCCCTGCCCAACAATCAAGGCAGCGACAAGAGACTTGATCTGACCTCGAGAAAGGACGTTACCTGCTGCACGTCCATCAACTAGAATCTTTAAATCCGCCCTATGGGGGCCGGCATTTGTCGTTTGACGCCTGACGTCCCGCTCGAAATTTTCTGCTAGCAGGGAGTCTAGAGATCTATCCTCATCCCACCCCTGTTGAAAACTAAGGCTCAGTCCCTTCACAGAGGTAAGTTTTTCAATAAGCTCATAAAACACAGGCTCAATGAGCTTAAAGTAATCTTTCCTCATCTGTGTCAGTTGCACTGATAAACCAACGAAACTGTGATCCCAGGTGATCAGTTCCTTCTGAGATATTTTATCATGGCGCAGGAGTTTGTTCCGCTGTTGTAAACTGCGCTGGAATTGCGCCCAAACAGCCTTAAACTGTTGTTCCACGTGGAACACACCCCAATCTAGAAAGCGGCGGCGACCAGCAGGCCCGCCCTCAATCAGTAAAAAACTCTCGCTATTCATTAAAAGAAGCGGCATAGCCTCGGCTAATAAAGAGGATGCCGTCGCTCTTTGCCCATCAATCTTGAATTGAAAGGAGCCAGAAACATCCCTAGATACACCAACAGTATATGGAACAGCCTGTTTCGTGCAATTTGCGGCGCCGAAAACCGTGCACTTTTTGGCCTGGTGATTAATCAGTGTACTGGTATAGCGGGAGCGAAATGTACGGCCGCGCCCTAATAGGTAGATAGCTTCGAGAATACTGCTCTTGCCACTGCCATTTTCCCCATAGAAAATATTTATGCCATCTGTCGGCGACAGTGAAGCACTACTGATGTTTCGAATGCCATGTACATCCAGCCGCGTTAAAAACACTAAGAGCGCTAGGAGTTAAACTAAAGGCGCATCGGCATAATGACATAGGATGAGCCAGCCTCATCGGCAGGGTCCTGGATGAGGGCGCTACTGTTGGCATCCGAAAGGATGAAGACAGCCTCATCTCCTGACAAAGTATTTAGTACATCCAGAATATAGTTAACATTAAACCCAACCTCTAGCTCTACACCCGTGTATTCAACGAGTACCTCTTCTTGAGCCTCTTCCTGCTCTGGGTTGTTAGCGACAATATTAAGTAGGTTTTCACTCAGTAGCAGACGCACACCACGGTATTTTTCATTAGATAAAATAGCCGCACGGCTAAAAGCTTGACGTAAAGAGTCTCGATCACCCCGTACAAGCAGCGTGCCACCCTTTGGTAGGACCCTGTCGTAATCTGGGTAGGCCCCATCGACCAATTTTGAGGTAAAGTGGAAATCGGAGCCACGCACACGTAAATGAGCCTCACCAAGACTTATAGTAATATCACCCTCATCAACCAATAGCCGAGACAACTCAACGACACCCTTGCGTGGCAATATCACCTGTACGGTGCTATCACTGACATGCCCCGCCAAATCCACGGAACTGATGGCCAGGCGATGACCATCCGTAGCAACACCGTTCAACTTGTCACCATTAACTTCCCACAACATGCCATTGAGGTAATAGCGCACATCCTGATGTGCCATGGCAAAAGAGGTACTGTCGATCAACTGCTTAAGTTTTGAGGCCGGCAGAATAAACTCAAGACTCTCAGCCCCGTCCTCAACATTGGGAAACTCCTCAGCGGGTAGCGTAGACAATGTAAAGCGACTACGACCACTGCTAATAACGACTCGACCCTTATCATTAGTACTAAATTTAATATCGACACCATCGGGCAGAGAGCGACAAATATCGAGCAATTTTCGAGCAGGTACGGTGATTTCAGCATTGAGATCGGCTGCCAGTTCAACTGCCACTCGACTGACTATCTCAACCTCCAGGTCTGTTCCCGTCAGTGCTAGCTCACCGTCTTTTAGGCTAATGAGCACATTGGAAAGGATGGGTAGTGTTTGCCTGCGCTCCACAACTCCAACAACCATTTGCAGCTGCTTAACAAGGGTTTCTTTACTGACACTGAACTTCATACTCGGCTCTCTATAAAATATATAGCAGGTGATTATTTACTTATTAGCTGGTCAATAACCGGGTTAATAGTTTTAAATCTTCACGCATTTCCGTACTGCTATCCTGTAATTCCTTGACCTTGCGACAAGCATGTAAGACCGTTGTATGATCTCTGCCACCGAAGGCTTCACCAATTTCAGGCAGACTGTGATTGGTCAATTGTTTCGCCATGGCCATGGCCACCTGACGCGGCCGGGCAATGGAACGGGTGCGGCGCTTGGACAACATATCCGACATTTTGATTTTGTAATGCTCTGCCACCGTACGCTGAATATTGTCGATACTGACAAGGCGATCTTGCAGGGCCAGAAGATCCTTCAAGGAGTCTCGAACCATGGGTACGTCGATCGACTTTCCGGTGAAGTGAGCACTCGCTATCACTCTTTTTAGTGCCCCCTCTAACTCTCTGACATTCGAGCTGATGCGCTGAGCAATAAAAAAGGCCGCGTCATGGGGTAGATCAACGTGTAAACTCTGCGCTTTCTCAATCAAAATGGCCACGCGCGTTTCAAGTTCAGGGGGCTCAACAGCGACGGTCAGACCCCAACCAAAACGAGATTTGAGCCTTTCCTCAAGACCATCTATCTCCTTTGGGTATCGATCACAGGTCAGGATCATTTGATGATCGCCCTCAAGCAGAGCATTAAAAGTGTGGAAGAACTCCTCCTGAGAACGCTCCTTGCCTGCAAAAAATTGAATATCATCGATCAGCAGGGCGTCAACGGAACGATAAAAACGCTTGAAATCATTAATGGCATTGAGCTGTAGAGCCTTGACCATATCTGCGACAAAGCGCTCCGAGTGCAGATAGACAATTTTTGCATCGGGTTTAGTAATCTTTAGCGCATTTCCCACGGCGTGCATGAGGTGGGTTTTACCAAGACCTACACCGCCATAAATAAATAGCGGGTTATAAGAACCCCCTGGGTTTTCTGCGATTTGTCGAGCAGCCGCAAGCGCCAGCTGATTGGACTTACCTTCAATAAAGTTGTCAAAACGAAAATCGCGATTCAGACTGTCGGGATGACCAATAACTTTATTGGCCTCAGCCTTTGTAGTTCGTGAAGATCTGGCGCCAAGAATTTTTGCCGCGGGCCTCCCCTTTGATAACGAAGCCGTCAGTGAATAGCTTGGTTGATTAGAATCGGAGGGGCTAAGCTGAACCGTGGGCGTGGGCGCTGCCGTATCTGCAACTGTGTTTTGATTTGGGGTCTCGGCATTGAAAGTAGACACCTTGGCTAATACGGGAGCGGCTTGTACAAAATCAGGCTTGTTGCAATTGAGTCCAACTTCCACAGGCACGCTATCACCACCGGCTTCGCTGGCAAGCTCATTAATACGATCGAGAAACTTATCGACAACCCAGTCCTTAACAAAGCGATTTGGCGCTATCAAGCGCACCGCTCTATTCTCTGAGAGGCTGTCAATTTGCAGAGGCTTAATCCAGGTATTAAATTGTTGCGCGGGTAACTCTGCTTGCAGATGCCCCAAACAATGCTGCCAAATGACCTCAGCCAAGCCCTATCTCCTCAGTTAATAAAAAGCTAATACCTACAACGCTTAGCCCTACATCTATTTATATTTTTTTGGATGGCCGATAGTCTAAGAGTTATGGGATAACTTATCCACACATTTTTGTGACTTTAGTGAAAAACAACAAGGCAAAATAAAACAATAAAATCAATCAGTTATAAAGCAATCCAGAGGAATAAAAAGAAAGGTTATGGGCAACTTTTAGAACAAAATGAAGAGATCCTGTGTATAAGCTGTTAACAACTTATTAGTAAGCTATTAACTCCTGTCTATGTGCTGATAAGTGTCTTACTTAGCCTCACAAGGTGAAAAGCAATCCAAACCAACAAGAATTTCTCTTCTTATTTACCAATGCAAAAACTGGAGAAAATCTCTCCCAACAGATCATCACTGGTGTAGTCACCGGTAATGGCTCCGAGTGCACGCTGGGCTTGCTTCAAGTCTTCTGCGATCAACTCTCCCGCACCCACTGTGATTAACTGCTCGAGAGCACGGGCAATACTTATCTCAGTTTGTTGCAAGGCACTAATATGACGCCTGCGCGCAGAGAATAGACCCTCTCCAGCACTGACATAACCCGCACAGTTTTTTAGGTGCTGCTTCAACTCCGCCAAACCGGCACCTGTCTTCGCCGAAATTTCTATCACCGGGTGTTGGTCTTTCCCCGTATGACGAGTTTGATAACCAGGCCTATCGGTTTTATTGAGTACAAAGGTAAGGTTATTTACCTGACTAAAGTCGACATCAGCTTGCAGGCTTAGAGAGTCCACAGAAATACTATAGTCTTCGGATGCGTCTATCAAAAACAGAATTTGATCCGCTCTCTGAATCTCAGTTTGAGCCCGCTCTATACCTTTGCGTTCGATGGTATCTTCGGTGGCACGTAAGCCAGCAGTATCGATAACGTGCAGGGGCATTCCATCAATATTAATGTGCTCGCGTAGTACATCCCGCGTGGTACCCGGCACATCCGTTACGATGGCAATGTCATGGCCAGCAAGTGCATTGAGTAAACTGGACTTGCCGGCATTTGGCTTGCCGGCAATGACTACAGAAATACCTTCCCGCAATAATGCACCCTGAGCAACGCTCGCCAACAGCGTCTTCAATTCACCACTAAGATTCAGTAAACCCTGTTCAATTTTACCATCATTTAGAAAATCAACTTCCTCCTCCGGGAAATCAATCGCGGCCTCAACGTAAACCCGCAGTTCAATGAGGTGTTCCAGTAGTTGCGAAACCCGCCGTGAAAACTGACCCTGCAGTGTCTTGATAGCACCGCGAGCAGCTTGCTCACTACCCGCATCAATTAAATCTGCCACCGCTTCAAGCTGGGTTAGGTCCATCTTGCCATTGAGAAAGGCGCGTTCTGAAAACTCTCCGGGACGGGCCTGGCGCGCACCCAGCTCGATGGCGCGACGCAATAGGATATCCATAACTACCGGACCGCCATGGCCCTGAAGCTCGAGAATATGTTCACCGGTATAGGAATCAGGGGAGGGAAAATAGAGAACGATACCCTCGTCGATATGCTCGCCGTCAGCCCCTAGAAAAGGCTGAAAATGGGCATGGCGTGGCTTTGGTATAAAACCGAGAAGGCCGTCGAAGAAGTCATTTAAGTTATCGCCAGACAGACGAATGATGCCCACCCCACCGCGTCCGGGTGGGGTGATAAGTGCCGCTATAACGTCGCTATTATTAACCAGCATTGGCAAGGCTAACTCAATGTTGAGTCATACCCCAAGATTTACTCGCGGATTATTTTTCGAGTTATGGTCCATTGTTGGGCGATGGACAAAATACTGTTGACCGTCCAGTAGAGGACCAGCCCTGCGGGGAAGAACATAAAGAAGAAGCTAAAGGCCACCGGCATGAGGCGCATCACCTTGGCCTGCATGGGGTCCGGTGGCGCTGGCTGCAGTGTTTGCAATACAAACATACTGATGCCATTGAGCACCGGCAATACGTAGTAGGGGTCTTTTTGGGAGAGGTCGGTAATCCAAAAGATGAAAGGCGTGTGCCGCAACTCAACACTCTCGTTGAGCACCCAGTACAGGGCAATAAACACCGGCATTTGAATCAACATGGGCAGGCAACCGCCCATGGGATTAACCTTTTCCTTCTTATAAAAGGCCATCATCTCCTGGGACATTTTTTGCCTATCATCCCCGTAGAGCTCTTTTAGGCGCGCCATCTCCGGTTGCAGCTTGCGCATCCTGGCCATCGACTTATAGCTAGCCGCCGAGAGGGGAAAGAACAATAATTTGACCAGAAAGGTCAAAAATATGATGGACCAACCCCAATTACCCACTAAACCATGAAACATGGTCAAGCCGTAGAAAAGCGGTTTAGCCACCCACCAGAGCCAGCCATAATCAATGGTCAGGTCGAGGTAGGGAGAAATTTCTTCCAGCAGATACTGGTCCTTCGGCCCAACATAGAAAGCAGCTCGCAACTCTCCACTTTGACCTGGGCCGACATCAACGGCAGCACCGGTAAAGCCCATGGTATAGAGATCTTTACTACCCAGCTTACGCAGTTGATAGCTGTTATTTTGACTCTGATCCGGTATCCAGGCACTGATAAAATAGTGCTGGACCATAGCCACCCAGCCACCCAACTTATCGGCCTTTAAGGGGCCTTCATCCATATCCGAAAAATCGAACTTTTTGTAATTATCTTCATCGGTGGTAATAGCGGCGCCAAGGTAGGCATTCGGCCCCATATTGACACTAACCACAGGGTTGTGGGAATCGCGTTGAATTTGACCAAATAGGTGGGCCTGCCACGCCTGGCTGCTGTGATTTTCGACCAGATAAACAAGGTCGACCAGATAATTATCGCGTTTAAAGGTAAAGCGCTTGGTCAGTGTTGCACCATCTTGCTCAAGACGAAGATCGACGACGATTTGCTCATCGCCCTCTAATAAGGTGTAGTGAGCTTTAGATGCAGAAAAGCGCGGTCTACCTGCCGCTGTATCCGTACCATTGCGACCAATCAAACCACTTTGGGCAATATAGGTGTGGCTTTGGGTGCGATTGAGCATCACAAAGGGGTCGGCACCTTTTTCCTGGGAAACCAGGTGCTGAGGTAGGGAAACACGGACAATATCGCCCCCCAAGGTATCAATCGTCACCTCTAAGACATCGCTGCTAACAGTAATTAAGCGCGTATTTTCAATACTGCTGCTGTCTTCACTCGCAACTTCATCGCTGCTCTGAATTAATTCGGGAATAGCCGAGTGACTACTCGCTTGAATATCCGGGGCTGCCGCCACATCTTGTGGTAGTGGTGGTATCAGCACCGATTCATTGCTGGTTTCAACAATGGCCGGAGCGTGCTCTTCCTGATATTCATTCCAGCGGATAAATAATAGTCCGAACACCACGACTATCGCTGCGATCAAAGCACTGCGTTGCCAGTCCATTACTAATTGGGCTCCGGATTATGTTGGTGAGGTTTTTTTAAACGGCAAGCTGGTACAGGGTCCAGCCCCCCCGAGTGGAAGGGGTGGCACTTGCAAATTCGCATCACAGCAAGCAAGCTGCCTTGCAGGCTGCCATGTTGCTGCAAGGCTTGTAGCGTATATTCTGAGCACGTGGGGTAAAAGCGACAATTGCTGCCAAGCCAGGGGCTTATCAAATATTGATAAAGCTTGATAAGAAAGACCATCGATTTTGCAATCACGCTTTCTCCACCTTGCTAATTTGGCGTGATAATTTACGCCAGGAATCTAGCAATAACTTGTGCTGCACCGCAGGTTCCAGCCTATCCAGCCCTCTTCGCGCCAAAAAAATTATATCGAGGGTTTCCAGGGTTTGCTGGTTGAGGCGGAAGCTATCGCGCACCACCCGCTTTATGCGGTTGCGCTTAACCGCCAAGCGCACGTTCTTCTTAGCCACTATCAGGCCTAGGCGAGCTTCTTTTGAGCCATTCGGTCGAGCCAACATAAGCAGGTTTCGGTGCGAAACCCGGTACGGTGAATCATCGAATACCGCCTTGTAAGCCGTCTTAGTTAGTAGGCGCTTACTCCTACCAAAGCCCGAGTCGGGCATAGGAGTACCCTAAGACCCTCTGTTTCAGGCAGCCAGGCGCTTACGGCCGCGGGCACGGCGACGATTAATCAATGCACGGCCATTTTTGGTCGCCATACGTGAACGGAAACCATGGGTTCTTTTACGCTTGAGGACACTGGGTTGAAATGTTCTTTTCATAGCTATTAATCCGCTTCCCCGGGTTGTCAGCAACAAACCAACAACTGTAATACCGGTTCTGAATGTGTTTAAGGGTCGGCGATTCTATAGAAAAAAACTTTCTGTAGCAATGCTTTAAACACAAATCAAGCAAGAGCCATGACAAGCCCTACTACTATTGTATTCTTAGAGTAAAGCTGCGCATAAGAACTGAGTAAACAGGGGGCAAGATGTGGGTAGTTTTGTGGGTAAGTCGCGATTTCAAAAAGCTGTTGATAAGTCCCATTCTTAATCACAGCTTACAAAGACTCCATCACCACACACTCCACTCTTTATACAACGGCTATGACTTCCCCCAAAGCTAGCTATAACAAGCGCTAAAGTACTTAACCACAAAAAAACGGCGCCTTAATAATAATAACAATATCTATACTACATATATAAAGAGTGTAAATAATAAGAGTGTTATTAGAGTTTAGGTTTAAGTATAAGTACGATCGCTGTTTCAGTTTTGACAGAGTAGATATTGAGCTTAGGCTTTAGATCCACCAATTGTCAGCACCCTTGGCAAAGCGCAGGTTGCACTGCCATAAGTCTGGCCATTTTTGTTCTAACCTAGGATTTTGTTAAATCGGATCCTTTACTGATACAGCTGCTTTTCGCTGTAGCTAGTTTATTGATTTACATGCGCTCATTCGGCTCATGCAGTCGCGTAGACTGACGCTTGAGCGAATAAACTAGACTACCCTTCAGTGATTCTGTGGTGTTTGCTTGAGTGATGCTTTGGCGGCGGGCTTTATCTTGCTATAATCGCTGGTCAATCGCCCTTCGCACCCAGTTCGTATTAGAAAACTATGTCCCAAACCCAACTATTTGATGTCATTGTTATTGGTGGTGGCCACGCGGGCACCGAGGCCTGTCTGGCTGCTGCGCGCATGGGCTGTAAAACGCTCTTGCTCAGCCACAATATTGAAAGTCTTGGTCAGATGTCCTGCAATCCAGCGATTGGTGGTATTGGCAAAAGTCATTTGGTGCGAGAAGTAGATGCCCTAGGTGGCATCATGGCCCAGGCAGCCGACAAAGCTGGTATACAATTCCGCATCCTCAATGCCCGTAAGGGCCCTGCAGTACGGGCCACTCGAGTGCAGGCCGACAGGGCTTTATATAAAGCGGCGGTTCGTGAAGCCCTTGAGAACCAAGACAACTTATTGATTTTCCAGCAAGCGGTGGATGATTTAATTACCGAGGGCGATAAGGTCACGGGCGTGGTTACCGAGTCGGGCCTGAAGTTTTTTGCACCTTCCATCGTTTTGACCGCGGGAACCTTTCTGGCGGGTAAAATCCACGTTGGTATGGAAAATCACGCCGGTGGACGAGCCGGTGAACCGCCAGCGACAACCCTGGCTCAGCGTTTGCGAGAAATGCCCTTTCGCGTCGATCGTTTAAAAACCGGTACACCACCACGCGTAGATGCCCGCACAGTCGATTTTTCCAACCTTCCGGAACAATGGGGCGACGAGCCGCGGCCGGTAATGTCTTTTTTGGGCAAGACTAGTGAGCATCCCCGCCAAGTGTGCTGCTGGATCACTCACACCAGTGAAAAGACCCACGATATTATTCGCGGTGGCATGGATAGATCACCTCTGTACACGGGTGTGATTGACGGCGTTGGTCCCCGCTATTGTCCCTCGATTGAAGACAAAATTGTTCGCTTTGCCGATAAATCCAGTCATCAGATATTTGTTGAACCGGAGGGCTTGAGTACTTATGAGCTCTATCCCAATGGCATTTCGACCAGCCTGCCCTACGATGTCCAGCTCGATCTGCTGCACTCGATTAAAGGTTTCGAGAACGCTCATATTACCCGCCCCGGTTACGCCATCGAATACGATTATTTTAACCCGCAAGATCTGCAGTACTCCCTGGAGACTCGTTTCGTGCAGGGTTTGTTTTTTGCCGGACAGATTAACGGCACCACCGGTTACGAAGAGGCTGCAGCGCAGGGTTTGTTGGCTGGAATTAACGCGGCATTAAAAGTTAAGGGTGAGGAGGCATGGTGCCCCCGGCGCGATGAGGCCTATCTCGGGGTACTGGTCGATGACCTGATTACCATGGGCACCCGCGAGCCCTACCGTATGTTCACCAGTCGCGCCGAATATCGTCTCTTACTGCGGGAAGACAATGCCGATGAGCGCTTGACTGAAAAAGGTCGTGAGCTGGGTTTGGTGGATGAGCAGCGCTGGACTCACTTCAGTGATAAGCGCGAGGCGATTGCCCGTGAAAATGAGAGAATGGCGAGCACCTGGGTACAGCCCGGCAGTGCCGAGGCCATAGCCCTCGAGGCGCATATTGAGAAACCTCTCGCCCATGAATACAACCTGGCTGAGTTGATTAAGCGCCCAGAATTGAACTATGAAAAAATTGCGGCTGTATACGATCACGGCTCTGTGCCGGAGGTTGACCCCCAGGTGGCTCAGCAAATTGAAATAAAAGCCAAATACAGCGGCTATATTGATCGTCAGCGGGAAGATATTGAGCGTTTACGGCGCCATGAAAACACCGTCATTCCCGAGGACTTCGACTACTCAGAAGTGAAGGGGCTATCCAATGAGGTCAAGCATAAGCTCGACGAAGCCAGACCAGCCACGTTAGCGCGGGCGGCACGCACTCAGGGTGTTACTCCAGCAGCGCTGTCACTTTTGTTGATCTATTTAAAAAAGAGGGCCGTTGTGGCTGAACATTTTGCCTAAGTCGTCGAGTGAAATCTCCGTCGCACAATTAGATATCGCACTGAAAGAAGGCATAGCGGCTCAGGGTTTGCAGATCGGTGATCAGGCGAGAGCAGCCATGTTGCAATACCTTGGTTTGCTACAACGCTGGAACCGGGCCTATAACCTGACTTCGATCAAGGATCCGGTGCAGATGCTCAGTTATCACCTGCTCGACAGCCTCAGTATTGGTCAATATTTACAGGGACAGGCGTTTATCGATGTCGGTACCGGTGCCGGTTTACCGGGCATTCCCCTGGCTGTTACTCACCCCGATAAAGCCTTCAGCTTGCTCGATAGTAACGGTAAAAAAGTGCGTTTTTTATTCCAGATAAAGACGGCCTTGAAGTTGAGTAACGTCAAGGAATTGCAGGGCCGGGTTGAAGAGCATGAACCTGATCAGCCCTACGATGGCGTTATTAGCCGAGCCTTTGCCTCATTGACGGATATGATAGAGGGCAGTGAACACTTGCTCGCTCCAGGGGGCTACTTTTACGCCATGAAGGGGCGCTACCCCGATAAAGAGTTGAGCGAGCTACCGAAAGGCTATAAGGTCGAACAGGCTATCGAGCTAGATGTTCCCACACTGGATCAGCAGCGCCACCTAATAATCATCGAAAAACCATAAATTAAAGGTTAAACCTTGACTCCCACCTATGCGATAGCCAACCAGAAAGGCGGTGTTGGTAAAACCACGACTAGTATTAATCTTGCCGCTGCCCTGGCCCACCTGGGTAAACGGGTGTTATTGGTCGACCTGGATCCCCAGGGGAACACCACGACGGGCAGTGGCGTGGAAAAAGATCAACTGCAAACCTCGATTTATAATGTGCTTACGGGACGATGCAGCGCCGATGAGGCAATTATTACCTGTGTTGAAGCAGGTTATGATTTGATTCCGGCGAATGCGGATTTGACAGCCGCCGAGGTGGAATTAATGCAGATTTCAGGCAGAGAAAAGCGCCTACTACAGGCCTTTCAAAGCCTGGATGATCGCTATCAGTTTATCGTTATCGACTGCCCCCCCGCTTTAAGTATGCTAACGGTCAACGCTCTGGTTGCCAGCAATAGCGTCATCATCCCCATGCAATGTGAATACTATGCACTGGAGGGACTGTCCGCCCTGGTCAATACCATTGCCAAAGTGGGCAAGTTACTCAATCCAGCTCTGCGGGTGGAGGGCATTTTGCGTACCATGTACGACCCTCGCAATAGCCTGACAAAAGATGTCTCCAACCAGTTACACACGCATTTTGGTGAGCGGGTATATCAGTCGGTAATACCAAGAAATGTTCGTTTGGCAGAGGCGCCGAGTTACGGCCAGCCAATACTGCAATACGATCGCAGTTCAAAAGGGGCCGCGGCGTATCTGGGCATGGCCAGTGAATTACTGCGTCGAAAATCCCGAAGAGCAGAGAGTGGACGAATGCAAGAGAATGGATAGATTATGAGTGGCAAGAAAAAAGGACTCGGCAAGGGACTGGACGCACTACTGGGTGACGAGATGGGTGTATCTGTCGAAGCACAAATCATCGATCACATTGTGGAAGATAAGAGGGAGACAGAGCTGCGTGAGCTGCCCGTAGAATTTCTACAGCGCGGCAAGTATCAACCTCGCAAGGATATGAATCCGGCAGCCCTGGATGAACTAGCTGAGTCGATACGCCGCCAGGGTATTATGCAGCCGATAATGGTTCGCTCTTTAGCGAAAAAAGATCGTTATGAAATCGTTGCCGGAGAGCGACGTTGGCGAGCCGCTCAGTTAGCGGGCTTGGATGCTGTACCGGTTATCGTCAGAGATATATCCGACGAAGATGCCATTGCCCTGGCCTTGATTGAAAATATTCAACGCGAAGATCTCAATGCCATCGAAGAGGCGCAAGCCTTGACACGCTTGCAGCAGGAATTTGGCTACAGTCAGAATGAAGTTGCCGAAGCGGTTGGTAAACCGCGTTCGACTGTGGCCAATTTAATGCGTTTGACGGCCTTACAGCCGGAAGTCGCACTTCTACTTGAGCGTGGCGATATTGATATGGGCCATGGCCGAGCGTTACTACCCTTGCAGGCCACAAGTCAGCTGGAAGTTGCCAGAATAGTTGTCGGCAAGGGTTTGACCGTGCGCCAAACTGAGGCCCTAGTGCGGCAATGGCTGGATAAAAAGCCATTGTTGGGCCCCGTTAAACACAAAAACCCAGACATTCAACGACTGGAACAAAAGTTGTCGGAACAGCTAGGTGCTGGTGTGGCAATTCAGCACAGTAGTGCAGGTAAGGGCAAGATGGTTATTCGCTACAACAGCCTTGATGAGCTCGATGGTATATTGACTCACATCAAGTGACTTGCTCGGTTTGTGAATAAGTAACGAAAATAGCTGTTTAATTAACAATCTTATCGGTTGCTTGGGAACTACATCGTGATTATAATGCGCGCCCAAAGTGGCGTCGCACGGTATCTTAAACCTTGATTACTGTGAAATTAAAGCGCAACTGCGGATCTCAGAAGAGCCCCATAGCGGCCTTGATGAGGGAGCAACCTGCTAGTGAATAGCAGTAATGTAAACAAAAGCGGTACTAAATTAGCATTCGGTTTTATTGGGGTGCAGTTGGTTATTAGTCTGTTGCTTGTGGTTAGCACCTACATAGTGTTTGACCGCAAGATGTCAGAGGCGGCATTGGTCGGTTGTATGATCAATGTTATAGCCAGTGCTTATTTCGCTATTGTTTCGCTCAAGTTACCAAAAAATGCAAGTCCCGGCATGATACTCGCAAGGTTTTATGTGGGTGAAGTAGGGAAGTTTGTCATTGTGGCCGTTTGTTTTGCTTGGGTATTTAAATTCCTGCCAGAGCTAATACAAGGGCGGCATGCAATCATGTTATTTGTGGCTTTCTTAATAGCGCAGGTCGCCTTTGTAGTGACGCCGCTGGTATTAGAGAAAGACTTTAATTGAATGTGGAAGATTGAGAGCTATAGATGTCCAGTGAAACAATAACCTCACGGGAATATATCACCCACCACCTGACCAACCTCACCTATGGGCAGCACGCCGATGGTACCTGGGGTCTTGCGCGCAGTGGTGAAGAAGCCACGCAAATGGGTTTCTGGGCGCTTAATGTTGACACCTTTGGTTTTTCATTAGCCCTCGGCATGATCTTTATGTTCGTGTTTCATCGAGTCGCTAAGCGCGTCACCACCGGTGTTCCCGGCGGTATGCAGAATTTTGTTGAAATGATTGTCGATTTTGTCGATGACAATGTAAAAGGTATGTTTCATCACCAGAGTAAGGTGATCGCACCAATGGCACTGACCATATTCGTATGGGTGTTGATGATGAATTTCATGGATTTGGTGCCCATCGATTTTTTGCCAAGACTCGGCGAAGTCTTTGGCTTGCATTTTCTCAAGGTTGTACCTTCAACCGACGTTAATATCACCATGGGTCTAGCTCTAAGCGTCTTCGCTGTGGTGATCTTCTTCAGTATTAAACAAAAGGGTCTGGGTGGCTTTGCGGCCGAGCTTGCTTTCCATCCCTTTGGTAAGTTTGGCTTGCCGATCAATCTCTTTTTAGAAATTGTTAACTTGCTGGCCAAGCCCATTTCATTAGGTTTGCGATTGTTTGGCAACCTCTATGCGGGTGAGATGATCTTCATCCTCATCGCATTACTACCTTTCTGGATCCAGTGGGCGCTGTCGGTACCCTGGGCCATATTCCATATCTTAATCATCGTGCTCCAGGCCTTTATATTCATGGTGCTTACCATTGTCTACATGGCTATGGCGTTTGATGATCACTAAGATAAACCTCACTTCAATACTACTTTAAGTTTAGAGACACAACGGGAGCAACAATGGAAACTTCATTAATCTACCTTGCAGGCGCAATCATGATGGGTCTGGGTGCTGTTGGCGCAGCAATCGGCGTTGGTATTCTGGGCAGCAAATTCCTGGAAGGTGGAGCTCGCCAGCCAGAATTAGTACCTATGTTACGTGCGCAGTTCTTCATTGTTATGGGTCTGGTTGATGCTGTACCTATGATCTCTGTTGGTATCTGCTTGTACCTCCTGTTTGTTGTAGCACCGGGTTAAGTTAGTACCATTCAACAGATATCTATAAACCTGAAGGGGTGTTGATGTGAATATCAATGCAACGATTCTAGGCCAGGTAATTTCATTTTCCATCTTTGTATGGTTCTGCATGAAGTTTGTTTGGCCCGCACTTATCGGTGCGATGGAAGAGCGTAAGAAAACAATTGCCGATGGTCTGGAAGCAGCTGATCGCGCAGTACGTGATCTTGAGCTGGCCCAGAATAAAGCGGTAGACCAGCTGAAAGAAGCTAAGCAGGAAGCGGCATCAATTATCGATGACGCGAAAAAACGTGCCAGCACGATCATTGATGAGTCGAAAGATAAGGCTCGTGAAGAAGGTGACCGTCTCATCGTTTCCGCCCAGGCTGAAATTGAGCAGGAAAGCAACAAGGCGCGTGAAGAACTGCGCAGCCAGGTTGCCGTATTGGCAATTGCCGGTGCCGAGAAAATTCTTGAGCGTTCGATTAGCGAAGAAGATAATCGCGACATCGTTGACGGCCTAGCCGCGCAACTCTAGGGGTAACCAATGGCTGAACTAAGTACATTAGCTCGCCCCTATGCAAAGGCTGCTTTCGAGTATGCCAATGAGAAAGGTGCGGTTGATCAATGGGCAGAAATGTTGAGCCTATTGGCCGGTCTGTCGGATTTCGATGCGGTTGCTGAACTCATTAGCGCACCGGATCAAACTCCAGCAGAAAAAGCCGAGAAATTGATCGGTATTTGTGGCGATGGCTTAAACGATAAGGGCGCTAACTTCCTCAGGAATTTAGCGGACAACCGTCGTTTGCCTCTACTGTCAGAAATACACGTTCAATTTAATGTCTTTCAAGCAGAGCAAGATAAAACGCTGGATGTTGATGTCGTTGCAGCACGTACGATGGATCAAGCCCAGCAAGACCGTTTGGCCGCCGCACTACAGCAGCGTCTACAACGGACGATCAATATTAAAGTCTCTGTAGACGCCACCCTTATTGGTGGAGCGGTTATCCGCGCAGGCGACACAATCATCGACGGGTCAGTAAGTGGTCGTTTGGCCAGGCTCGCCGAAGCAATTAATCAGTAGGGTTGAGGAATAGAGAATGCAACAGCTGAAACCATCTGAAATTAGCGAGATCATCAAACAACGTATCGACAGCCTCGATATTAAAACTGAGGCTAGAAACGAAGGTACTATCGTATCCGTTTCTGACGGTATCGTTCGTATCCATGGTCTTGCCGAT